>NZ_JBMDXT010000327.1:0-2365 GCF_048594475.1 Nakamurella sp.
CATCTCCTGGATGAGCACGGTCTTGCCCACACCGGCACCGCCGAACAGACCGATCTTGCCGCCCTGCACGTACGGCGTCAGCAGGTCGATGACCTTGATGCCGGTGACGAGCTGCTGGGTCTTGCCCTCGAGCTGGTCGAAGGCCGGGGGCCGCCGGTAGATCGGCCAGTGCTCGGCGTCCTCGGCGGTGCCGGGCACGTCCAGGCACTGTCCGAGCGCGTTGAACACGTGACCCTTGACCACGTCCCCGACGGGCACCGAGATCGGTGCCCCGGTGTCGGTGACCGACGCGCCGCGGACCAGACCGTCGGTCGGCTGCATCGAGATGGTGCGGACGATGTCGTCGCCCAGGTGCAGACCGACCTCGAGGGTCAGCGTGCGCTCCGGACCGCCCTGGGTCACTCGCACGTGCAGCGCGTTGAGCAGGGACGGCACCTGGCCGCGCGGGAATTCGACGTCGACGACCGGTCCGATGACTCGGACCACGCGACCGGTGGTGGCGGGGGCCTGGGTGGTGGTCATAGGTCCTCAGTCCTCTTCGTTGCCAAGCGCGGCCAGAGCGTCTGCGCCGCCGACGATCTCGGTCAGTTCCTGGGTGATCTGAGCCTGCCGGGCCTGGTTGGCCTCGCGGCTCAGCTTGCGGATGATGTCGTTGGCGTTGTCGGTGGCCGCCTTGCAGGCCGCCCGGCGCGCCGCGGACTCCGACGCGGCCGCATCCAGCAGCGCAGCGTAGATCCGCGTCTTGAGGTACTTGGGCAGCATCTCGTCGAGCAGCTGGTCCGACGACGGCTCGAACTCGTACGACGGCAGCAGGGTGGTCGACGACGGATCCCGATCGACGTACTCGATCTCCATCGGCGCCATCCGCCGGGCCTGCGGCCGCTGGGTGATCATCGAGACGAAATGCGTCGACACCAGGTGGATCTCGTCGATGCCCGGCTTGCCGTCGGCCGTTTGGCCGGACGACCCGGCCAGGAACGCCGGCAGGATCTCCTCGGTCGCCGCCTCGGCGTGCGCGTAGGTCGGCCGCTCGGAGAAGCCCGTCCAGGTCGCCTCGATCGGCCGGTTCCGGAACGTGTAGTAGCCGACGCCCTTGCGGCCGATGACATACAGCACGGATTCCTTGCCCTGCGAGCGCAGCAGCGCCCCGAGCTCCTCGGCCGCCTTGATGGCGGAGGCGTTGTAGCCGCCGCACAGGCCGCGGTCCGCGGTGATCAGCAGGATGCCGGCCCGCTTGGCCTGCTCCCGCTCGTTGAGCAGCGGATGGTCGAGCGTGGACGCCGACGCCAGCGCGGTGAGCACCTGGGTGATCTGCCGCGAGTACGGCGCCGCCGCCGCCACCTTGGCCTGGGCCTTGGCGATGCGCGAGGTGGCGATCATCTCCTGCGCCTTGGTGATCTTCTGGGTCGACTTGACCGACTTCACCCGCTGCCGCAGGACTCGTACCTGTGCCGCCATCACTCACCTCCCTGGAGCCGCGACGGATGGTCGCCGATAACCATGGTGCCGGGCCTCACTTCTTGAGCGAGGCCGGCCGCTGGACCTGGACCTTCTCCTGGCCCACCGCGGCCGCGTCCATCGGCTTCACCTGGGCCTCGCGGCCCAGAATGGTGCCCTCGGAGGTGGTGAAGGTGTCGGAGAACTCGCCCAGGGCGGTCTTGAGCGCCTCCTCCGATTCCTTGGACAGCAGCTTGGAGTCGCGGATGGCCTGCAGCGGGCTGCCCGAGCTGTGCCGCAGGTACTGCAGGAACTCGGACTCGAAGCGCCGGACGTCCTCGACCGGAACCCGGTCCAGGTGACCACGGGTGCCGGCCCAGATCGAGACGACCTGCTCCTCCACCGGGTACGGGGTGAACTGCGGCTGCTTGAGCAGCTCGACCAGGCGCGAGCCACGGGCCAGGGCCCGCTTGGACACGTCGTCCAGGTCGGAGCCGAAGGCGGCGAATGCCTCCAGCTCGCGGTAGGCCGACAGGTCCAGACGCAACGTGCCGGACACCGCGCGCATCGCCTTGACCTGGGCGGCGCCGCCGACCCGGGACACCGAGATGCCGACGTTGACGGCCGGCCGGACGCCCGCGTTGAACAGGTCGCCCTCCAGGAAGCACTGCCCGTCGGTGATCGAGATGACGTTGGTCGGGATGTACGCCGACACGTCGCCGGCCTTGGTCTCGATGATCGGCAGCCCGGTCATCGAGCCGGCGCCCAGCTCGTCGGAGAGCTTCGCGCAACGCTCCAGCAGGCGGGAGTGCAGGTAGAAGACGTCGCCCGGGTAGGCCTCGCGGCCCGGCGGGCGGCGCAGCAGCAGCGAGATCGCGCGGTAGGCCTCGGCCTGCTTGGACAGGTCGTCGAAGATGATCAGGACGTG
>NZ_JBMDXT010000328.1:0-3143 GCF_048594475.1 Nakamurella sp.
GGCCGATCCGGGCGAGTCGGAACCGGCCGCGCTGCGGCGGGAACTGGCCGAGGAGCTCGGCCTCGCGGTCGACGTGGGGGAGCGCATCGGGCCCGATATCGAGCTGGGTGACGGCCTGGTGCTGCGTTGCCGGCTGGCCCGGCCGACCGACCCGGGGGCACCCCTGCGGCCGACCGAGCACGACCTGGTGCGCTGGGTGCCGGCCGCCGATCTGGACGGGCTGGACTGGCTCGACGCCGACCGCGCGCTCCTGCCGCAGCTGCGGGCCGCGCTCGACTCGGCCGGCGGCGCACCGCTCGGTCACGATTAACCCGCACGGAATACGCCGAACGGGACGGCCGTGGCACTATGCGGGGAAGTCAACGGCCGCTCACGTGGCCCGATCAACCGCTCGTCAGGAGTCGATCTTGCATCTGATCAGGAAGTCACGCGTACGGACCGCGCTGCTCGGCGCGGCGGCGGCCGGAGTGCTGCTGGCGACCGCCGCGTGCGGGGCCAGCACGACCGCCCCCGGATCCACCACCTCCGCGGGCAGCTCCGCCGCCGCCTCCGGGTCGGCCGCTCCGTCGGGCGGCGGGGACGCGACGGTGACCGAGCCGACGTCGTTGAATCTGAACCTGGCCAAGGTCGACTCCCTGGCGGCCGCCCTGCCGGACAAGTTCAAGCAGTCGGGCACCATCATCGTGGCGTCCGATCCGACCTACGCACCGAACGAGTTCCTGCCCGAGGGCTCGGACACGCCCACCGGGATGGGCATCGACCTGGCCAACGCGCTGGGCCAGGTGCTGGGCCTGAAGGTCACGATCGAGCCGGCGAGCTTCGACGGCATCATCGCCGGCCTCAACGCGGGTCGCTACGACATCGGCATGTCGTCGTTCACCGACACCAAGGAACGCGAGCAGTCGGTCAACTTCGTCACCTACTTCACCGCCGGCACCTCGATCATGGTCCCGGCCGGCAACCCGAAGAACATCCAGGGGCCGACCGACCTGTGCGGGCTGCCGGTCGGCGCGCAGAACGGCACCACGCAGCTGGCCCAGCTGACCGACGCGAGCGTCGACGGCTCGGTCGTCAAGGCCTGCCAGGACGCCGGCAAGGAGCCGCCGGTGGCCCAGGGCTTCCCGAAGCAGACGGACGTGAACGCGGCCCTGGTGGCCGGCCGCATCGACGCCTACATGGCCGACTCGCCGGTCGTCGACTACGCGGTCAAGGTCACCGGCGACAAGTTCGAGAAGGTCGGCGGCGACGCGGGTGCGGCGCCGTACGGCATCGCGGTGCCCAAGGAGCCGGCCGAGCTGACCCCGGCCCTGCAGGCGGCGATGCAGCACCTGATCGACACCGGCGCGTACACCAAGATCCTGGACAACTGGGGCCTGACCGGCGGGGCGATCACCACCTCGCAGATCAACGGCGCGATCTACTGAGCGACCGGATCCGACCATGACCACGACCGGGGACCCGACGGTCCCACCCCGTGACGCGCCCGTCCCGATCAAGGCCGTTCCGCTTCGCCACCCCTGGCGGTGGGTCTCGGCCGTGGTCCTGCTGGTGCTGGTGGCGATGCTCGTCAGCAGCCTGCTCACCAACCCGGCCTGGGACTGGCCGACCGTCCGGCAGTACCTGTTCTCCCCGCAGGTGCTGCGCGGGCTCTGGCTGACCGTCTGGGTCACCGTCGCGGCCATGGTGATCGGCATCGTGCTCGGCGTCGTGCTGGCCGTGATGCGGCTCTCGGCCAACCCGATCGTCAAGGGCGTGGCCTGGGTCTACATCTGGTTCTTCCGCGGGACGCCGGTGCTGGTCCAGATCATTTTCTGGGTGTTCCTGGGCCAGCTGTACAAGTACATCAGCCTGGGCATTCCGTTCGGGCCGGAGTTCCTGTACTTCAACACCACCGAGCTGATCCCGGTGCTGGTCGGCGGCCTGCTGGCGCTGGGCCTGAACGAGGCGGCCTACATGGCCGAGATCGTCCGGGCCGGCATCACCTCCGTCGACGCCGGACAGACCGAGGCGGCCGAGGCGCTGGGCATGACCCGGCTCAGGGTGATGCGCCGGATCGTGCTGCCGCAGGCGATGCGGATCATCGTGCCGCCGACCGGCAACGAGACCATCTCGATGCTCAAGACCACCTCGTTGCTGTCGGTGGCGGCGATCCTGGAACTGTTCGGCACCGCCCAGCTGATCTACGGCAGCAACTACAAGCAGATCCCGCTGCTGGTCGTGGCCTCGATCTGGTACCTGGTCTTCACCTCGGTGATGTCGGTCGGCCAGTACTTCCTGGAGAAGCGGTTCGGGCGCGGGGCCAACACCGTCGGCCGGGCCAAGCAGAAGGCCAAACTCAGCGCCCGGCGGGAGGGACCGTCATGACCCCCGACCTGACCAAGGAACCGGTGCCGCCCGCGGCCGATCGGGTGCCGCTGGTGGTGGCCGAGCAGGTGCACAAGCGGTTCGGCAACCTCGAGGTGCTCAAGGGCATCGACATGACGGTGATGCCGGGGGAGGTGGCGTGCCTGCTGGGCCCGTCCGGGTCCGGCAAGTCCACCTTCCTGCGGTGCATCAACCATCTGGAGAAGATCGACGGCGGCCGGCTGTCGGTCGACGGGCACCTGGTCGGCTACCGGCAGAAGGGCGACAAGCTCTACGAGCTCAAGGACTCCGAGGTCGCCCAGCGCCGCCGCGAGATCGGCATGGTGTTCCAGCGGTTCAATCTGTTCCCGCACATGACCGCGCTGGGCAACGTGATGGAGGCCCCGGTCCAGGTGCTGGGCCGCAAGCGCAAGCAGGCGCGGGACGAGGCGATGAGCCTGCTGGACCGGGTCGGGCTGGGGGACCGCAGCGATCACTACCCGTCGCAGCTGTCCGGCGGCCAGCAGCAGCGGGTGGCGATCGCCCGGGCGCTGGCCATGCACCCGCAGCTGATGCTGTTCGACGAGCCCACCTCGGCGCTGGACCCCGAGCTGGTCGGCGAGGTCCTCGACGTGATGCGGGATCTGGCCCGGGGCGGCATGACGATGATCGTGGTCACCCACGAGATCGGCTTCGCCCGCGAGGTCGGCGACACCCTGACGTTCATGGACCAGGGCGTGGTGGTCGAGTCCGGGGCGCCCAAGGACGTGATCGCCAACCCGCAGCACCCGCGGACGAGG
>NZ_JBMDXT010000329.1:0-2639 GCF_048594475.1 Nakamurella sp.
AGCATCCGCTCGAACACGTCCAGGCAGCGCCGGACCTTGGCCCGGTAGGCCTGCCGCTGCTCGCGGGTGTAGGTGGTGGCCGCGATGTCGTCGCCCATGGGTCCTCCTGCGCTCGCGCCCGGCGGTGCGGCAAGCCAACCACATCGGGTCTCGTACAGTACGTCGGGACCGACACCCGCGGCCGACGACTCCGAAGGCGAGGCGAGCATCGACACCGACGACCTGTTGATGCGCCCACCGTTCGTGCCGGCCCCGGAGCGGGTCGAGGACCTCGGTGCCGGCCTCGGCCCCCTGTGGCTGGACGATTACCTGCGCACGGGCCTGCCCGAACTGGTCCGGCTGCGGCGGCGGGTGCACGCGCACCCGGAACTCGGGCACCGCGAGTCGGCCACGACCGCGATGATCGTGCGGGCGCTGGACACCGCCGGGATCCCGGCCACCGTGCTGCCGACGGGCACCGGGGTGATCGCCGAGATCGGCACCGGCGAGCGGGTGATCGGGCTCCGCGCGGACATCGACGCGCTGCCCATCCGGGAGTCGACCGGGCTGCCGTTCTCCTCGACGCTGCCGGACGTCTGCCACGCCTGCGGGCACGACCTGCACCTGACCATCCTGCTCGGAGCCGCCCGCGCGCTGCACCGGGCCGGCGACCTGCCCGGGCGGGTCCGGCTGATCTTCCAGCCCGCCGAGGAGGTGTTCCCCGGCGGCTCGCACGACGTCATCGCGGCCGGCGGCCTGGACGGGTTGACCCGGGTCTACGCCCTGCACTGCGACCCGCGCCTGCGGGTCGGCCTGGTCGGGCTCAAGGACGGCCCGATCACCTCCACCTCGGACCAGATCGAGCTGCGGGTGCTGGGCCCGGGCGGTCACACCTCGCGCCCGCACCTGACCACCGACCTGGTCTTCGCCCTCGGCGCGGTCATCACCCAGCTGCCCGCCCTGCTGACCCGCCGCCTCGACCCGCGCGCGGCCGCGGTGATGGTCTGGGGCGCGGTGCAGTCCGGCGAGGCGGCCAACGCCATCCCCCGGGAGGGGGTGCTGCGGGGCACGCTGCGCCTGATGGACCGCCGGGCCTGGGACTCGGTCGAGGAGATCGTCCGGACCGTCGTCGGGCAGGTGCTGGGGCCGCTCGGCGCCCAGTTCGAGCTGCACTACAAGCGCGGCGTCCCGCCGGTGATGAACGAGACCGTGTCGACCCAGCTGATGCGCACGGCCGCCCAGCGGGCGCTCGGGGCGGCCGCCGTCCGGGAGGCCGAGCAGTCGACCGGGGCCGAGGACTTCGCCGTGTTCCTGGACCGGGTTCCGGGATCGCTGGCCCGGCTTGGCGTCTGGGACGGGGTGCACCCGAAGGTCGACCTGCACTCGTCCCAGTTCGTCGCCGACGAGCGGGCGATCGCCGCCGGGGTCCGGCTGATGACCCACACCGCGCTGGCCGCCCTGCACCACTGATCGGACGGCCGCACCACCGGCCGGGGCCGGTCAGCTCGCCGAGCGGCGGGGCCGGCTGCGGATGCCGGCGACGTATTCGGCCGGGGCGTCGGCCGCCTCCGCGGCGTCCGCGATCACCCCGAGATAGCGGGCCGACGGCAGGCCGCCCTCGTAGGCCTGCAGCGCGTACAACCAGGCCAGCACGTCGCCGTCCAGCGTGTGCACCCGCAACCGGATCTTGGTGTAGAGGCCCAGGTCGGTGCCCTCCCAGGAGTCCAGCGTCTTCTCGTCGGACTCGGCCATGTCGTAGAGCACGACGAACACCGAGGAGTCGGGATCCTCCACCACGGTCGCCAGGGCGCCGTCCCAGCCGATGTCCTCGCCACCGAACGTCAGCCGCCAGCCCGGCAGCCAGCCGGTGCCGGCGACGGGTGAGGACGGGCAGCGCTGGAGCATATGGGCGGGGTCCATGTTGGAGCCGTAGGCCGCGTACAAAGCCATGGGTGCAGAGCGTAGTGGTGTGGCCGGCACCACCCGCAGGGCGGAGCGGGGCCGGCCCGCGCCCGTTACGGTCGAGGGGCCGGTCGGCCGACGGTTCCGGGGTGAACGATCCGGGGCGAGCGATCCAGGGAGAAGGAGCAACGGTGACCCGAATCGTGATCATGGGTGGCGGGCCGGGCGGCTACGAGGCCGCGCTGGTCGCCGTGCAGTACGGCGCCGACGTCACGCTCATCGAACGGGACGGTCTGGGCGGGGCCTGCGTGCTGTCGGACTGCGTCCCGTCCAAGACGTTCATCGCCTCCGCCGGCGGCCGCACGGCCGTGCTCGACGCGTCCAGCCTCGGCGTCACGGTCGACCCGGACAAGGTCGGCGTCGACGTCGCCACCGTGCACGGCCGGGTGGCCGGGCTGGCGCTGGCCCAGTCCGCGGACATCCGGACGACGCTCATCGCCGAAGGTGTGCGCATCGTCGACGGCACCGCCCGGCTGGCCGACGCGGACGCCGGGCGCGCCACCCACACCGTCGTCGCGACCGCCCCGGGCGGGGCCGAGACCGACCACCCCGCCGATGTCGTGCTGGTCGCCACCGGGGCCAGCCCCCGGGTCCTGCCGGACGCGGTCCCGGACGGCGAGCGCATCCTGACCTGGCGGCAGGTCTACTCGCTCAACGAGCTGCCCGACCACCTGATCGTCATCGGCTCCGGGGTGACC
>NZ_JBMDXT010000033.1:0-2245 GCF_048594475.1 Nakamurella sp.
ATGACGATGATCGTGGTCACCCACGAGATCGGCTTCGCCCGCGAGGTCGGCGACACCCTGACGTTCATGGACCAGGGCGTGGTGGTCGAGTCCGGGGCGCCCAAGGACGTGATCGCCAACCCGCAGCACCCGCGGACGAGGGACTTCCTGTCCAAGGTGCTCTGACCGGGCCCCGGCCGGGTCCGGCCTGGCCGCTCTGTCGCGCCGACTTGCCACGTTGGGCCCCCGATTCGCGATCCCGGGGGCGCAATGTGGCAAGTCGGCGGGGCAGCGGGTTCCGCGTGGGCCGTGGGCCGTCGCGACGGAGCCTCAGCCGGGAGCCGGATCGGTGCGTTCGAGGTCGGCGAGTTCCTCCTCCGGGCGGGGCGGGACGGTCTCGTCCTCCTCGAGCACTCGCAGGGGCAGGTCGGGCCGCCCGTCGGGTCCGAGCGGGAAGTCACCGGCTGTGTCACTGGCCATGAACGGACCTTAAGCCCCTTCGTGGTCCCGTGCGGCCGATAGACTCGGCCGCTGCCCGACCGAAGGAGCCCCACCGGTGTCTGCCGAACTGTCCACCCGCAACGACCTGCGCAACGTCGCCATCGTGGCGCACGTCGACCACGGCAAGACCACGCTGGTCGACGCCATGCTCTGGCAGTCCGGGGCGTTCCGCATCGGATCGGCCCATACCGATCGGGTGATGGACTCCAACGACCTGGAGCGCGAAAAGGGCATCACCATCCTGGCCAAGAACACCGCGGTGCGGCGGGGTGACATGGTCATCAACATCGTCGACACCCCCGGCCACGCCGACTTCGGCGGCGAGGTCGAGCGTGCGCTGATGATGGTGGACGGGGTCGTGCTGCTGGTCGACGCGTCCGAGGGCCCGCTGCCGCAGACCCGGTTCGTGCTCCGCAAGGCCCTCCAGGCGCACCTGCCCGTGGTCCTGGTGGTCAACAAGACCGACCGTCCGGACTCGCGGATCGACGAGGTGGTCGACGAGACCTATGCCCTGTTCATCGACCTGGATGCGACCGACGAGCAGATCGAGTTCCCGATCGTCTACTGCGCCTCCCGGGCCGGCCGGGCGTCGCTGACCAAGCCGGCCAACGGCGAGTTGCCCGACCACGAGAATCTCGACCCGCTGTTCGACACGCTGCTGGCGACCATCCCGGCGCCGAAGTACACCCCGGGCGCCCCGCTGCAGGCACAGGTCACCAACATCGACGCCTCGCCGTTCCTGGGCCGGATCGGGATGTGCCGGGTGATCGAGGGCGTCATCACCAAGGGCCAGCAGGTCGCCTGGATGAAGGCCGACGGCACCGTCACCCGCACCCGGATCACCGAACTGCTGATCACCGAGGCGCTGGACCGGATCCCGGTCGAGTCGGCCGCCGCCGGCGACCTGATCGCGGTGGCCGGGATGGCCGACATCACCATCGGCGAGACCCTGGCCGACCCGGAGAACCCGGTCGCGCTGCCCCCGATCACCGTGGACGAGCCGGCCATCTCGATGACCGTCGGCATCAACACCTCGCCGCTGGCCGGCAAGGACGGCGGCACCAAGCTGACCGCCCGTCAGGTGAAGAACCGGCTGGACGCCGAACTGGTCGGCAACGTCTCCGTCCGGGTGCTGCCCACCGAGCGTCCGGACACCTGGGAGGTGCAGGGCCGCGGGGAGCTGGCCCTGGCCATCCTGGTCGAGACGATGCGCCGGGAGGGCTTCGAGCTGACCATCGGCAAGCCCCAGGTGGTGACCAAGACCGTGGACGGCAAGGTGCAGGAGCCGTTCGAACGGTTGACCGTCGACGTGCCCGAGGAGTACCTGGGTGCGGTCACCCAGCTGCTGGCGGTGCGCAAGGGGCGGATGGAGGGCATGACCAACCACGGCACCGGATGGGTCCGGATGGAGTTCCACGTGCCCTCGCGCGGGCTGATCGGGTTCCGGACCGAGTTCCTGACCGACACCCGCGGCACCGGCATCGCCTCGGCG
The DNA here is from genome assembly GCF_048594475.1 of Nakamurella sp. Lineage (NCBI taxonomy): Bacteria > Bacillati > Actinomycetota > Actinomycetes > Nakamurellales > Nakamurellaceae > Nakamurella > Nakamurella sp. Next base: position 1,973 of record NZ_JBMDXT010000033.1, read on the forward strand.
ATCTTCGACGGCTACGGACCGTGGGCCGGGGCGCTGCGCGGCCGGCCGACCGGGTCGCTGGTCGCCGACCGGCCCGGCAAGGCGACCCCGTTCGCGATGTTCTCCCTGCAGGAACGCGGCACCATGCTGATCCCGCCGACCACCGAGGTGTACGAGGGCATGATCGTCGGCGAGAACGCCCGCGCCGACGACATGGACGTCAACATCTGTAAGGAGAAGAAGCTCACCAACATGCGTTCCTCCACCGGTGAGGAACTTGAGCGTCTGGTTCCG
>NZ_JBMDXT010000330.1:0-5021 GCF_048594475.1 Nakamurella sp.
ACGTTCTCGGTCAGGTCCCGGCTGGTCAGGCCCTTGTGCACCTGCTCGTGCCCGGCCAGCGCGTTGAACTCCTCGATCCGCGCCTTGACGTCGTGCCGGGTGACCCGCTCCCGGTCGGCGATGGCGGCGAGGTCGACGTTCTCGACGACCCGCTCGTAGTCGGCCAGCACCTCGTCGGAGACGTCCAGCCCGGCCGCCCGCTGCGCCCGGAGCACCGAGATCCAGAACCGGCGCTCGGCGATGATCTTGTTCTCCGGCGACCAGATCGCCACCATCTCCGGCGACGCGTATCGCTGGGCCAGCACGTTCTCCACGGCAGATGCACTCACGTCTACCCATCCTTCCAGCCCGCGCCGCCGGCCCCACCCCGGCCACCGTCCCCACCCCGACCACCGCTCCACCCCGGCCACCGTCCGCACCCCGACCACCGCCCCACCCCGACCACCGCCCCACCCAGACCATCGTCCGCACCCCGACCACCGTCCCCACCCCGCGCGGATCAACAACGCCGGCGCGGATCAACTGCCCCGGTTTGTGACGCCCGAGGCAGGAGTCGACGGGTTCGTCCGCGCGGCCGCCGGACCAGGACCGGGCCGGACCGCGCGGGACCGACCCGCGCGGATCAACAACGCCCGCGCGGATCAACTGCCCCGGTTCGTGACGCCCGAGGCAGGAGTCGACGAGTTCGTCCGCGCGGCCGCGGACCGGGACCGCGCCGGACCGCGAACCGGGACCGGGTCGGGAGGGAACGGCGCCAAACGGGTTGCCCGACGGCCGGGACGGCGGCCATGATCGCCGCCATGACCGCCGTCCCCACGCCCCGTGCCCGCCTCGCCGCCACCGCGGCCCGGCAGCAGCGGCGCGCGGAGTCCGGCCGGCCCCTCGCCCCGCGATGAGCTCCGCCCTCGTGGCCGGCCTGTTGGCCGGCTGGGGCATCGCCATCCCGGTCGGTGCCGTCGCCGCCTACCTGGTCGGCCTAACGGCTCGCACCGGGCCACGGGTCGGCGCGGCCGCGGCGCTCGGGGTGGCCACCGCCGACGGCATCTATGCGCTGATCGCCGTGCTCGGCGGGGTGGCGCTGGCCGGCGTCATTGCCGCCGTCGCGACTCCGTTGCGGTGGCTCTCGGTTGTCGTCCTGCTGGTCCTGGGCGTGCGCATCATCCTTGCCGCGGTGCGGGACTACCGCGCGCGGGCCGAGCAAGTCGATGCCCGAGGGGTGACCGGCCCGGGCCGGGCGTACCTGATGCTGTTCGGCATCACCCTGCTGAACCCCCAGACGATCCTCTACTTCGCCGCGCTGGTGGTCGGCAGCACCGCGACCTCGGTTCTGGCCGGTTCCGGGCCGGTCTGGCTCGGCGGCGCGACCTTCGTCCTCGCCGCGTTTGCCGCCTCGGCCAGCTGGCAACTGCTGCTGGTGGGGGGCGGGGTGGCGTTGGGCCGCGCACTGACCGGCCCCACCGGCCGGCTGGTCACCGGCCTGGTCTCCGGCGCGATGATCATGGCCTTCGCGGTGGCACTGCTGCTGGGAGGGTGAGAAGCGATCCGCCGACCCGGCGAACCACCATCTCCAGGCGACCCGCCGGTCTCGAGCGAAGACCCGCACTCGCTGAGCGGGAGCAGGCCTTCACTCGGCAGGGGCGACGGCTGCTGCACACGGGCCGGCACAGGGACACCGGGCGAGCCCCCACCGCACGGGCAGTCCGCACCCGCCGATCAGGGCGCGCCCGAGCAGCCGACGGGATCGAGCGAAGACCCGCACTCGCTGAGCGGGAGCAGGTCTTCACTCGGCGGGGGCGACGCGCGGCCGGACGCGGGGGCAGCGCAGGAAAGCCCAGCGGACCCGTCCGCACCGGCCACGCTGACCCTAGTGAGGGCACGCCCCGGGACCCCCGGATCGAGCGAGGACGCGCACTCGCCCAGCGGGACCAGGCCTTCACTCGGCGGAGGAGACGCACGGCCGGACGCGGCGCAGCGCAGGAAAGCCCAGCGGACCCGTCCGCACCGCACACGCCGACCCTGATGAGGGCACGCCCCGCGACCCCCCGGATCGAGCGAAGACCCGCACTCGCTCAGCGGGACCAGGCCTTCACTCGGCCGGAGGCGACGCACCGGCCGGATGCGGGGCAGGGCAGGAAAGCCCGGCGGACCCGGCCGCACCGGGCACGCCGACCCTGATGGGGGCACGCCCCGGGACCCCCGGGATCGAGTGAAGACCCGCACTCGCCCAGCGGGACCAGGCCTTCACTCGGCCGGGGCGCCGGCTGCTGCACACGGGCCGGCACAGCAACACCGGGCGAGCCCCTACCGCACGGCCACGCCGCACCCGCCGATCAGGGCGCGCCCGCGCAGCCACCGGGATCGAGCGAAGACGCCCACTCGCTCAGCGGGACCGAACCTTCACCCGGCGGGGCCCACCGCCCGGGGGCCAACCAGCCGGGGGCCGACCACCCGGCGGGGCCGACCAGCCGCGGGGCCGACCCAGCCGCGGGACCGGACGGAGGCCGGGGAGCGGCGGGGACGGCCGGTCAGGCCCGCACCGGCACGCGGGCCCCAGGGCGGGGCCGGGCCGGGCGCGGCGACGCCGATCGGCCCCGAGCCGGCGCCGGGGTCTCGATGCCGCCGGCCGGATCGCGGGTGGGATCGGCGGGCGTGACGGTCACCTCGAACAGATCGTCGGGGGTACACCGCAGGGCGGTGCACAGCGCCTGCAGGGTGGACAGCCGCACCTGGCTCGGTTCACCGGTCAGCAGGGCGCTCACCGACGGGACGGACAGCGGGTAGCCGGCCTCCTCGGCCAGCAACCGGCGCAGTTGGGTCGCGGTCCAGACGCCGCGCTCGGCGGCCGCCATCCTGAGCCTCCACCGGATCATCAACGCTGGTGCAACCCCTTCTCCGCGGTGCCGGGCCCGGCCGGGCCGGGTGCCGAGACCGTATCACCGAGGCGGCTCATTGTTCTACAGTCTGAGCCAGATTGTTCGACAATTAACCGAGGCTGGCCTGACAACGCGGGCTAGGCTGCCGGCATGGACTCGGTTCCCGGCCCGCCCGCCACGCGCGGGCCGCCCGGCTCGGGGCGGCGGGCGCCGTCGTCCACCCCGGCCCGGGTCGCCGGACACCTGCGCGACCAGATCACCCAGGGCCGGTTCCGGCCCGGCGACCGCTTGCGGGAGGAGGCGCTCGCCGAGTCGCTGGGGGTGTCCCGCAGCACGGTCCGGGAATCGTTCGCCGAGCTGGCCGCCGACCGCCTGGTCGTCCGGGAACCCAACCGCGGGGTCTGCGTGGCCTCGCCGACGGCGGCGGACGTGGTCGACATCTTCGCGGCCCGGCGACCCGTCGAGCTGGGTGCGGTCCGCAGCGGCGGGTCCCCGGTCATCGTCGCGACCGCCCGGTTGGCCGTCACCGACGGGCTGGAGGCGGCGCGGCACGGTGACGGCCCGGCCGCCGCGCGGGCCGATCGGCACTTCCATCGCACCCTGGTCGCACTGGCCGGCAGCACCCGTCTGAGCCACTTCATCCGGCAATTGACCTCCGAATTGCACTGGACCATGAGCGCGAACGGGGTCGGCCCGAGCCTGTTCCTGCAATTCGCACCGGACAATCTGCGAATTCATGACCGGCTGTCCGACGGCGATTTCGCCGGGGCGGCCGGCATCCTGGACGAATTGCTGACGCGGACCGAGCGGGACGTCGTCACCGCCGTGCTGCGGGCCGGCGACTGACCCGGCCGGCCGGTCCCGGCCACCACGGGCGTGGGACCCGAACGTGTTCTGGCGCCACCGGTCTCCGCGCGCCGCCGGCTCACCGAGAAAGGCGGCACCTTCCCGGTGAAGGTCGCACCTTCCTCGGTCAGGCCGCGCCTGCGCTGATCGCCCGCCGCCTGCCGATCCCCCGGCAAACCCTTGACGGCCGCATCCGGAAATGGTTGTTTCCAACAGGCGCAGCGCAATGCCCCCGCCCGCACCGCCTCCGTGACGACGGGCGGCCGTTCACGCCCCGGTCAATGGCCAGAAGGGACGACGCGATGACGACCCACCACCACCGCAACCATCGGGACCACGACGACCGGGCGGTCGGCGCATGAGCGGCCTGCCGGACGTCTCGGCCCTGCCCGGCCCGAACGCCGACCTGTGGGACTGGCAGTTGGGCGCCCGCTGCCGCCAACTGCCGACCGCCGCCTTCTTCCATCCCTGGGGCGAGCGCGGGGACCGGCGACACCGGCGGGAGGCGGCGGCCAAGGAGATCTGCGCGGGCTGCCCGGTGATCGAGGCCTGCGCGCGGCACGCGCTGGCCGCCCGCGAGCAGTACGGCGTCTGGGGCGGCATGGGCGAGGACGAACGCCGAGCGCTGCTGCGCGGCACCGGCCCGCGGGGGCGGGCGCGGCGGGAGCTGACCGGGGCCGTCGCGGGTTCGCCGGGCGCGGGGCCGTCCGGCTCGGGAGGATAGCCCCGGGACCCAATGGCGGGCGGCGGTGAGGTGGCGGCGATGACGCACGGCGGTTGGCTCGACGACTCGTTCACCGGGCAGTCGGTGACCCAGGCGTTCCTGCACAATCAGGCCGACGTCGCCGACCTGCTGGCCGCCGCGACGGGCGGCCGGCACGAGCGTTCGGACGGACTCGCCCTGGCCGACTCGGGCGGTCCGGTGATGTACACCAACCAGGCCGTCCTGCTGCAGCCCCTGCTCGGGCCGGACGACCCCCGGCTGGATCGGATCGAGCAGTTCTTCACCGGCGATCATCCGGCCATGGTCCTGTCGGCGTGGCCGACCCCGAACCTGAGCCCGCGCGGCTGGCAGCTCATCGGCCATCCGATGTTCGTCGTCCGGGCTCCGGGGCCGCACGACACTGCCTCACCCCCCGGTGTCACCGTCGTCCCGGTCGACGACGCCGTCGACCTCGCGGTCGCCGCGCGGGTCGCCGTCGACGGCTACCCGCTGCCGGAGGCGGTCGGCCTGCCGGCCTACGCCCTGTTCGGCACCGACCTGCTCGGCGGGCCGGTGCGGATCCGGGTCGCCTACGTGGA
>NZ_JBMDXT010000331.1:0-29092 GCF_048594475.1 Nakamurella sp.
TCCTCACGCAGCCCGGCCCGTACACGGCGATGGGCTGGAACATCGACCCGTCCGGCATGGTCGAACTGCTGACCGACATGGGCCGCCGCTACCCGGACCTGCCGCTGATGGTCACCGAGAACGGCGCGGCGTTCTACGACACGGTCGCCGCGGACGGCTCGGTGCCGGATGCGGACCGGACCGCCTACCTGCACGACCACATCGACGCGGTCGGCCAGGCCCTGGATGCCGGGGTCGACGTCCGCGGCTACTTCCTGTGGTCGCTGCTGGACAACTTCGAATGGGCGTGGGGCTACGACCGCCGGTTCGGCATCGTCCGGGTCGACTTCGACACCCTGGAGCGGACCGTCAAGGACTCGGCCAAGTGGTATGCGCGGTTGATCGCCACCCACCAGCTCCCGCCGGTCTGACCCCGCCGGGCCCAGCGCGAGATCGAGGGGCCACTTCCGGCCCGTCCCGGGTGCCGGGAGCGACCGGAACTGGCCCCTCGATTCGTTGGTGTCCGTGCCGGAGAGCCGACTAGTTCGCGACGAAGAAGCTCCGCGTCGCCACGGACAGGATGTCGGTCCAGGCGCCCAGGACGGCAGAGCTGCCGGCCGCCGGGCGGACCGTCCAGCCGGGCAGGCCGCCGGCGAACTCCTCCACCGCGGCCAGGGTCGTGCCCGACTCGTGCTTGCCGTGCCATACCTCGACCGGTACCCCGATCGCCGTCGGGTCCAGCGCCCAGGTGGGGATGTCGGTGTCCCGGGCCGGCGCGGTCCATGCCGGGTTGATCAGTGCCGCGTCCGCGGCCACCGCCTCCCGGAAGTCGGACTCCATCCACCGGTCGCCCAGCACCTCGGCCGCGGTCTGGGGCAGCCGGTCGAGCATCCGCCGCCAGGTCGACTCGAGGGTCAGGTCGGCGTCGCGACCGGCGGTCTGCACCCAGCAGGCCAGCGGGCCCGACCACGGCTGGCGGGTGGCGCGCCGAGGGTGCCGGAACGAGCGCCGGCTGCGCTCGGTGCCGGGCAGCCGGACCGACACCGCGGAGACCGACGAGACCAGCCGGGGGTACCGGGCGGCGAAGGCGAACGCGTCGTCCGCGCCCCGCCCGATGCCGATGACGGCGACCCGGCCGACGGCGAGCGTCTCGACCAGGCGGCGCAGATCCTCGGCGGGCTGTTCGGTGCCGCCGAAGCCGATCGGGTCGGAGGCGCCGATGCCGGGCCGGTCGATGGCGAGCAACCGGATCGCCGACGGGAGGGCGGAGTCGTGCAGCAGCCAGCCGGGAGCCAGCCGGGACGACCCGGTGTCCGGGATCAGGACGCACGGCAGCCCGCGCGAACTGCCGTATTCGGCCCAGGCCATGATGCGCCCGTCGGGCAGGCGCAGCGCCGCGTGCGGCGCGTGCTCCAGCAGCGGAAGCAGGATGTCGTCGTCGTCGTACACGTCCGGCTGCAGGCGCGCCTCGTGCAGTGCCGTCATTGCGATCTTTCGTCCCCTCGACCCGCCGTCTTCTCCGGCGGGCATCGTTCACCCCGGAGCCGGCCCCCCACCGCGTCCCGCCGTCCTCCCCGAGGAACGGCCGTCGGCGGCGTGCACGACTCTCCCTGCCTTTATATGTGGTCAGGAGGGCCGTCTACGGCGTGTCGATACCGATCTGTGACGTGACTTTTTGGTGAACGACGACCCGGCGATTCACCCGGTTTCGGTGTTTCGCCGGTCCCGCCACACGACGGCGTCGCGCACCGACGACAAGTCGTAGTCGGGGCCGGAGACGCCCACCGTGAACAGGGTGATGCCCAGCTCGATCAGGGCGTCCCGGGCCGACGAGGCGTCATCTGAGTCGCCGGCCGGCCAGGCGCTCGATCGTTCGATCTCGGCGGGGTCCCGGCCGATCGCGGCGCAGTGCTCGGCCAGCACCGCGGACTTGCGGGCCAGGGTCTCGGGGCCGCCGAACGCGTGCCAGATGGTGCCGTGGCGGGCGACCAGGCGCAGCGTCTTGCGTTCGCCGCCGCCGCCGATCAGCACCGGGATGTCCCGGGTGGGGGGCGGGTTGAGCCGGGCCCAGCGGGCGGTGATGCGGTCCAGGTTGTCGGCCAGCAGGGCGAGCCGGCTGCCCGGGGTGCCGAACGGGTAGCCGTACTCGTCGTAGTCCTTTTCGAACCAGCCGCCGCCGATGCCGAAGATGAGCCGGCCGCCGGAGATGTGGTCGACGGTGCGCGCCATGTCGGCCAGCAGGTCGGGGTTGCGGTAGCCGCCACCGGAGACCAGGGCGCCGAACTCGACCCGCTCGGTCTGCTCGGCCCACGCCCCGAGCATCGTCCAGCACTCGAAATGCTTGCCATCCGGGTCGCCGGTCAACGGGTAGAAGTGGTCCCAGTTGAAGACGACGTCGACCCCGAGGTCCTCGGCCCGCAGCACCGCGTCGCGGATCTGCCCGTAGCCGGCGTGCTGGGGCTGGAGCTGGACGCCGATGCGGATCGGCCGGGTCGATGAGGCGCTCATGGCCCCATCCTGCCCGGTGTCGCCGAGCGGCGTGGTCAGACCGCGCCGGACGCCGCGCGCCCGGCGACCCGTCCGGAGAACAGGCAGCCACCCAGGAAGGTGCCCTCCAGCGCCCGGTAGCCGTGCATGCCGCCGCCGCCGAATCCCGCCGCCTCCCCGGCCGCGTAGAGGCCGGGCACCACCTGGCCGTCGGCGCCCAGCACGCGGCCGGACAGGTCGGTCTCCAGCCCGCCCAACGTCTTGCGGGTGATCACCGACAGCCGCACCGCCACCAGCGGGCCGGTGCCGCCGTCCGGGTCGCCCGCCAGCTCGTGCGGGGGCGCGATGCGCATCTTCCGGTCGCCGACGTACCGCCGGGCACCGGCGATCGCGACCAGCTGGGGGTCCTTGCCCAGCCCGGTGCGCACCTGGTGGTCCCGCAGCCGGACGAGCCGCTGCACCTCGTCGGCGTCGACGAGGTCCTCGCCGACCAGCGCGTTCATCCGGGCGACCAGCTCGGGAACGGTCGCGGCGGTCAGGAAGTCCGCGCCCTTGTCCAGGAACGCCTGCACCGGCGGGGTGATCTTGCCGCCGGCCCGGGTGGTCAGCAGCAACTTGACCGACTTCTGGGCGAAGTCCGGGTTCTGCTCGGACCCCGACAGGCCGAACTCCGGGCCCACCGTCGCCCGGTCGAGCAGGAACCAGGAGTGGGACCGGCCGGTGGACAGGATGTGCCGCAGCGCGCCGAGCGAGTCGAACCCGGGGAACAGCGGCGCGGGCAGCCGCCGGCCGAACGCGTCGAGCCACAGGGGGCTCGGCCCGGACAGGATGCGGATGCCGTGGCCGGTCCACACCGGCGAGTGGTTGCGCACCCCCTCCGGGTAGTGCCACATACGGTCCCGGTTGATGAGCCGGCCGCCGGCCCGTTCGGTCACCTCGAGCATGAGGCCGTCGGTCGAGTCGGGGACGCCCGAGAGCATCTCGGCCGGCGCCGCGGCCGGGCCCCCCGGCCAGTAGCGGCGGACGAGCTCATGGTTGGCGCCGATCCCGCCGGACGCGACCACGACGGCGCCGGCGGTCAGGGTGAAGTCGCCGACCGCCGTGCGGGACGACGGCTCGCCCCGGCCACCCGCGGTCGGCTCCAGGATCTGGCCCGCGGCGCCGGTCACCCGGCCGTCGTCGACCGTCAGCGCGGTGACCCGGTGACGGAAGCGGATCTCGACCCGGTCCGCCAGCTCGGCGATGCGGTGGACGAACGGGTCGACGACACCCGGGCCGGAGCCCCAGGTGACGTGGAAGCGGGGAACCGAGTTGCCGTGGGCGCCGACCTCGTACCCACCGCGCTCGGCCCACTGCACGACCGGGAACAGGCCGATGCCCCTGCTCTTGAGCCACGCCCGCTTCTCGCCCGCCGCGAAGTCCAGGTAGGCCTGCGCCCACGCGCGCGGCCAGTGGTCCTCGGGGCGGTCGAAGCCGGCCGCACCCATCCAGTCCTCGTGCGCCAGCTCCGCCGAGTCCCGGATGCGCAGGCGCCGTTGCTCGGGCGAGTTCACCAGGAACAACCCGCCGAGCGACCACCAGGCCTGGCCGCCCAGGCTCTCCGGGCCCTCCTGGTCGAGCAGCAGGACCGAGCGCCCGGCCTCGGCGGCCTCCACCGCGGCGACCAGTCCGGCCAGGCCGGCTCCGACGACGATGATGTCCGCGTCCGCCATGATCCGACCCTGCCACACCGGGCGGGCCGGCGCGCCGGACCCGCCTGCGGTCGCCGGCCGGCGTCCGTCCGGTGCTCGACCCTCGTCGACCCTGGTCGACCGAATCCGATCCGGGGCGGGCCCGGAGGCACCCGACCGGGTCGTATCAGCGTCCGGCGCCGGCCACTCCCTCGGGTGGTGCGTGGTTCGCGCGGACGCCCCGCCCGCCCGGGGAGTTCGCGCAGCGCGATCTCGGTGGGTGAACGGTCCGGTTCCGGGTGCCCCGTTCGGGCATCCGGCGCGCCGCCGGATGCCGCGAACGGTTCGCCGAGGGTGATCCGGGAGTGAGTCCGCGCGCCCGGACGAGAACTCGGAGCGCAACCGCACGAGTACGATCTGTGGTCGAGCCCAGGGGAGGGGCAGGGGACGTGAGCCGATCGACGCCGGACATCGCCTGGCAACCGCTCCGCGCCACGCCGCGCCGATTCCGGCTGCTGCTGGCCGTCGGCGGGGTCGTGGTGCTGGTCGGGTATCCGCTGGTCCTGCTGCGGGCGAGCGACCCGAGCCCGGGGCAGGTGCTGGCCGACCCGGGCTTCCTGCTGCTGACCTCGCTCGTCCTGCTCGCCGATCTGTACCCGCTCACCCCGTCCATGCGCGACGTGCGCAGCCGCGTGACCTACTCGTGGTCGGCCGCCCTGTCCCTGGCCGCGATCCTGGCCTTCGGGCCGGCGGCGGCGACCCTGTTCCTGCTGTCGGGATTCACCGCGGCCTACTCGCGACGGACCGGCCGGTGGTGGCTGATCGCCCTGAACATGGTCGCGATGGGCCTGATCGGGGTGACCATGGCCGTCCTGGCCCGGTACGCCGACACCTTCGACCCGGTGATGCCCGCAGGCGGGTGGCGGCTGGCCACCTGGGGCCTGCTGATGGGCGCCCTCGTCGTCGCCCTGGCCGCCGGACTGAGCGGGTGGGCGCAGATCGAGCTGGGCGTGCACACGTGGCGCGCCCAGCGGGCCTGGTTCAACCGGAGCGTGCGGATCTGGGGCGTCAGCCTGATCGCGGCCCCGCTGCTCGCCGCGCTCGCGCTGGACGGCTGGTGGGCGTTGCCGTCGGTGGCCATCGTCATCGTCTCGCTCAATCGGCTGTCGACCACGATGTACCGCAGCACCGCGGCCGCCCGGACCGACTCACTGACCGGGCTGGCCAACCGGCTGCGGCTGATCCGGGTGCTCTCCGGGCGTATCGCGGACGCCGGGCCCGGGGACGCGGTCACCCTCCTGCTGATCGACCTCGACCGGTTCAAGCAGGTCAACGACACCTATGGGCACCTGGCCGGCGACCGGGTGCTGTGCACCGTGGCGACCCGGCTGCAGGCCGCGGCCGGCCGGGCCGACGTGGTCGCGCGGTACGGCGGCGACGAGTTCGCCGTGGTGCTCGCCCCCGGCCTGACGGGTGTGCAGATCGCGGCCGCGGTCCAGGGCTACCGGGCGGCCCTGGTCGAGCCGGTCGCCGTCGACGGCCGGGAGATCGTGGTCGGCGGGTCGGTCGGCGTGGCCTCCACCGCCGATCCGACGATGGATGTGCTCGGTCTGCTGGCCCAGGCCGACCTGGACATGTACCGGCACAAGCGCGGCTCCGGACGGGCACCGGCCGTCCCGGCGGCCGGGCCCGGGACCCCGGCCGGGACGGGCCCGGTGACCGGGTCCGCGTTCGGGTCCGGGCCTGCGGCGACGGTCACCGCGGGGCCGGCCGACCCGCTGATCGGTCCGCCGGTCTGGTCGGTCAGCCTGCAGGGCGCCGCGACCGGTCCGACCGCCGGGTGGCCGGGCGTGTGCTGGTCGGCCGCGCCCACCGACGGGCCGGCCGGCGCCCGCCTGCCGGAGAGGCCGCTGGCATGACCGACGTCCGGACCGAACCCGCCGCCCCGGCCGACGGGCCGATGGCGCTGCCGCTGCGCCGCATGCCCGCCCGGTTGCGGTGGTGGCTGGCCGGGTGCCTGACCGTGCTGGTGGGCGGCTTCGTCGCGCTGCACGCGTCGGCGCCGGGCCCGGACCTGCCGCAGATCGTCCGCGAGCCGGGCGCCCTGCTGCTGCTGGCGCTGATCCTGCTCGCCGACGCCTACCCGGCGTTGCCGTGGATGCGGCATGCGAACCCGTTCGACGAGTTCATCTTCTCCACCCCGCTGGCCATCGCCGCCCTGATGGTCTACGGGCCGCACGCCGCGATCGTCTTCGTGGTGGCCGGGCTGGCGATGACCGTCGTGCTGCGGATGCGGTGGTGGCGGGTCGTGCTCAACACCGCCCTGTGGGGCGTCCAGGGCCTGGCCGCGGCCGGCGTGCTGGCGGTCGTCTGGCACTGGTGCGGGTGGACCGACCAGGTGCCCGGGTGGGCGATGCTGCCGGTCTCCATCGTGCTCAGCGTGGTCATCGAGGGGTTGAACGTGCTGCTCGTGATGACCTCGCAGGTGCTGGCCGGGGCGACGACGCCGCGGGCGTACCTGGCCGACTGGCGCCGCCAGGCCATGATCGGGACGCTCGACCTGACCGCGCCGATCCCGGCCGTGCTGGCGGCCAGCCAGCCGGTGCTGCTGCCGTTGCTGGCCATCGCGATGATCGCCGCGCTGGCCGGCCTGCGCGCCGTCATCTCGCGCACCGCCCAGGCGGGGACCGACCCGTTGACCGGGGTGCCCAACCGGGCGTACCTGCTGGGCCAGCTGCGCAGCCGGCTGGCGGCGCACGACATCGACCGGCACCCGGTGACGGTGCTCCTGGTCGACCTGGACCGCTTCAAGCAGATCAACGACGAGCTCGGCCACCTGGTCGGCGACCGGGTCCTGGTCGAGGTGGCCCACCGGCTGGCCGACGTCATCCGGTCGACGGACGTCGTCGCCCGGTTCGGCGGCGACGAGTTCGCCGTGCTGCTGTCCGGCGGGTCCGGTCAGCCCCGGCCGGCCGAGGTGGCGGCCCGGATCCGGGCCGCGGTGTCCCGGCCGGTCGAGATCCCCGGTCGGTGGGTGCGGGTGGGCGTGACCGTGGGGTGGTCGCAGACCGACCGGCGCGAGACCGACCCGATGGTCCTGCTGCAGCAGGCCGACGCCCGGCTGTACGCGGCCAAGGCGGCCCGGCCCGGGCACCGTCCGGCCGCCGATCCCGGTGCCGACCACCACGACCACCCGGGACCGGCCACCCGGCCGGACACCGGCCCGGACGGCATCCCGGCCGGCGCCGGTCCGAGCGCCGGGATCGGGCTGGGGACGGTCGGTTCCGGGGGGTCGAGCGTCGCCCCGCCGGTCCGGGCGAGCTGGTCCCCGGTGTGGACCGGCGCGCCTTCGGGCACCCTCCCGGCGCATGATGGGCAGGCGCAGGTCGCCTCGACCCGATGACCCTCGGCGAGCGGCACCGCGCGAATGTGTCACGATGCCAGCGGCTGCGACGCACGCCGACAGTCCATTGCAGAAGGGGTCGGGATGTCCGATCAGAGCACCCAGGATCTGACCAGCCTCGAACCGCTCGGGGCCGGGCCGACCCGGACCCGGTCGATCGAGCACCAGAAGTCCCACGGCCGGTTCTCGCTCACCATCGACGGGCGCGAGGTCGCGGTCGCCGACTACCGGCGGCTGCCCGGTAAGTGGAACATCGTGCACACCTACACCGAGCCGGCGTCCCGCGGCTACGGGGTGGCCTCCGACCTCGTGCGTGAGCTGCTGAACGCGGCCCGGGAAGAGGGCGTGAAGGTCGTGCCGACCTGCCCGTACGTCGCCTGGTGGATCGGCGAGCACCCCGACTACGAAGATCTCGTCGCCACCTGATGGCGGCAGCCCGCCCGGGTGATCCGGATGCCGTGGAGCCGCCCGCCGGTCCGGCGGGCGGCGGTGCGGAGCCGCAGGGCGCCGACGCGGCCCTGGACGCCGCGATCGACGACGCGCTGGCCGAGCTGGCGCGCGACCACCCGAGCGGCGGTCCGGGCGATCAGCCGGACGGGTCACCGGAGTCTGCGCGGGCCCAGTCCGAGCGGTGGCGGCGCAGCCGGGCCGGGCTGCGGTCGGCCATGCACACGATCTCGGCCCGGGTGGTGAGCGAGCGGGCCCTGGCCGCGTCGGAGGAGGCGGCGGCCGGTGCCGAGGCCGCGCCCGCCGCCGCCGCCGGCCAGGGCCGGGTCACCGGCCGTCGCGCCTCGCCGTTCGAGTGGGGATTCCTCGGCGGTCTGGGCGTGCTGATCGCCTACATCACGTTCCTGGTGCTGGACAGCATCCGGGACACCCTGCTGCTGATCGCGATCGCGACGCTGCTGGCGATCGGCCTCGACCCGCTCGTGTCGATGATGACCCGGCGCGGCCTGCGCCGGGGCGCCGGCGTCGCCGTGGTGTTCCTCGGCCTGCTGGCCGTGATCGCCGCCGCGGTGTACGCGATCATCCCGCCGATCGTCAACGAGGTCGGGTCGTTCATCAACTCGGTCCCGGTGCTGATCACGAACCTGCAGACCAACGAGACGATCCGCGACCTGGACCAGCGCTTCGGGGTGCTCGACGCGCTGCGCAACTCCAACATCGTGCAGAACGTCGGCAGCGGGGCGGCCGGCGGCATCCTGTCGGCGGGGTTCACGGTGGCCACGGTGTTCGCCGACCTGCTGATCGTGCTGATCCTGACCCTGTACCTGCTGGCCGGGTTCCACCGGATCAAGGCGGCCGCGTACCGGCTGGTGCCCGCCTCGCGGCGGGCCCGGGTGATGGACCTGAGCGACCGCATCCTCAAGCAGATGGGCGGTTACCTGTCCGGCGCGACGATCATCGCGCTTCAGGCGGGCCTGGTCGCCGGCGTCTTCTCGGCCATCATCGGCCTGCCCTACCCGTGGGCCATCGCCCTGGGGGCGGCGGTCCTGGACTTCATCCCCGTCGTCGGGCCGATCATCGTGGGTGTCTCCATCACCCTGATCGGGTTCACCCAGGGCCTGGCGATCGGCATCATCTCCGGGACCTTCTACCTCTGCCAGCATCTGTTCGAGGCGTACTGGCTGTACCCGCGGGTGATGCGGCGCACGGTCAACATCTCCACCGGCGGGGTGGTGGTGGCGATCCTGATCGGCGCCGCCCTGCTCGGCGTGACCGGGGCCATCCTGGCCGTGCCGGTGGCGGCGGCGATCATGTTGATCGTCCGCGAAGTGATCATGCCGATGCAGGAACGTTCGTGACGGGTGGTCCCGGGACCGGGAAGGTGGCCGGGACGGTGGGGGAAGGGACGCGACCGCGGTGAAGGGGAGATGGCGCAGCATCGGCCTGCCCGATCAGGTCGGCCGGCGGGCGATCGTGACCGGGGCCAACACCGGGCTGGGCTTCGCCGTCGCCCGGGTCCTGGCCGGCGCCGGGGCCGATGTCGTGCTCGCCGTCCGGGACCTGGACAAGGGCGTCGCGGCGTCCCTGCGGATCCGGCACGAGTTCGACGAGGCACTGGTGCGGGTCGTCCATCTGGACCTGGCCAGCCTCGCCTCGGTCGAGGAGTTCGCCGCCGCGCAGCTGGCCCAGGGACCGGTCGACCTGCTGGTCAACAACGCCGGAGTGATGCTCGTGCCCCGGCGCGAGCTGACCGAGGACGGCTTCGAGCGGCACATGGGCGTCAACCACCTCGGCCACTTCGCCCTGACCGGCCGGCTCCTGCCGGCCCTGGAACGATCGCCGGCGGCCCGCGTCGTCAGTGTGACCTCCCTGGCCGCCCGCCGGGCGCGGCGGCTGGACCACGGGCTCGGACTCGAGGGTGAGTACACCCCGATGGGGGCCTACAGCCAGTCCAAACTGGCCGTCGGGCTGTTCGCCGTCGAGCTGGACCGCCGGTTGCAGGCCGCCGGTTCGACGGTGGCCAGCGTGCTGGCCCACCCCGGCTGGTCGGCCACCGCCGTCGCCCAGCCCGATGACGGGGCCGGCCGGTTCGTGGTGCTCTCCCGGCGGGCCACCGCGCTGCTGGGCAGCTCGCCCGCCGCCGGCGCCCGGTCCGAGGTGGCCGCGGCCACCGCACCCGGGGTCGCGGGCGGCGTCGTCGTCGGCCCGCGCTTCGGGGTCCGGGGCACCCCCACCCCGCGGTCGGTGGGCCGGCCGATGGCCGACACCGCGGAGGCGGCCTGGCTGTGGGACCGTTCGGTCGAGCTCACCGGAGTGCGCCCGCCCATCGGGGGCTGACGGCGGATCCGCCCCGGGTCGGGCTCAGCGATCGGCGGCCGGCGGGCCGTCCGGGTCAGCCGCGCCGGCGGCCCGCCGGCGCCGGAGCACCAGGACGGTGCCGACCGCGAGGACGGCGACCAGGGCCAGGACCAGCCACGGCCAGACCGGGGTGCCGCCGGTCAAACTCGCGGCCGCGGCGCCCGTATCGGTGGTGACCACCGGGGTGGTGATCGGGGCCGGGGTGCCCGGCGCCGACGTCGTGGCCGGTCCGGCCGTGCCGGTGGAGGTGCCTGGCGTGCTCGTCGCCGTGATCGGGATCGGGCTCGCGGACTGGCTCGAGCCGGTCGAGGGGCTCGGGCCGGAGACCGGGGTCGCGGGCGCGGCCGTGAGCTCGAAGCGCAGCTGGCCCTCGACCGGATGCCCGTCGTCGGAGACCACCCGGTACGCGACGGTGTAGGTGCCGGCCGCCGGCAGCGACTGCACCGCGGTGCTCAGGGTCACCCCGTCGACGACCGCGTCGCCGGACTGGTACTGGTTCCCGTCGGGACCGGTGACGGTGACGACCGGCCCGAAGTCCTCGAGCGCGTCGTCGAAGGTGAGGGTCACCCGGGCCGGTGCGGTCGCCAGCGTGGCCCCGTCGGCCGGGTCGCTGCCGACCAGGCTGGCGTGGGCGGCGGCGGGGAGGGCGAACCCGACGGTGGCCAGCAGCACGAGCACGGCCACCAGGGCCGCGCGGGCCGGGGCCGCGGGGCGGGCTCGGGCCCGCGGTCCGGTGACCGTTCTCGGATGGGCCACGGTCAGACGGCGCGCGGTCCGACCAGGTACGCCATCAGCTGTGCATCGACGTCGTCCAGGTCGGCGGAGATGGCCCGCAGGGCGGACCGGCGGGTGGGCGACGGCATCGTCGCGGTGGCCGCGGCGGCCGCCGAGAGCTCGCCCAGCCGGGCGATCGTGCCGTCCACGAACCGCGTCACGGACGGATCGGTGCCCCGCCGGGACCGCAGATCGTGCAGCGCATTGCGCAGGCCGACGATCCGGGCCTGCACCTCGCCGGCCGCGCCGCGGTACTCGGCCACGTCCTCGATCGGAACGCCCAGCTGCTTGGCCCGGCGCTCGTCGAGGACGCCGCGGACCCCGGTGGACGCGCGCAGCGCGCCCGCCGCCACGGCCGGGCCGACGATCTTCGCGGCCAGCAGCAGGCGGCGCATGGCCCGCGGGTCGCTGAGCAGGCCCACGACTCCGCCCGAACCGGCGGCCTTGGCCGCTCCGCTCGACCTCGCCCGTCCGCCGGACGAACCCGACGGCTTGGTCGCCTTCCTGCGGGACTTACGACGCAGCGCCACGCCTGCTCCCTCCTTGCCCCGGTCGGTCCGGTGGGGCGACCGGGTGGTCCCGGCCAGCCTAGTTGGCCGAGCGGGCGAGGTCACCGACAGCCCTGGCCGGCCGAGCGGGCGAGGTCACCGAAGCCCTGGCCGGCCGAGCGGGCGAGGACACCGCCAGCCCGGCCCGGCCGGGCGGGCCGGGACCGCTCAGCGCGGCGGCATCCGCAGCGCACCGTCCAGCCGGATGACCTCGCCGTTGAGGTAGTCCAGGTCGGCGATGGCCAGGACGAGCCTGGCGTACTCGTCCGGCCGCCCGAGTCGTGACGGGTGCGGTACTCCGGCGGCCAGCGCGGCCCGGAACTCCTCGGTGATGCCGGCCATCATCGGGGTGTCGATGATCCCGGGGGCGATGGTGACGACCCGGATGCCGGACTGGGCCAGATCGCGGGCGGCCGGCAGGGTCAGGCCGGCCACCCCGGCCTTGGACGCCGCATAGGCCGCCTGACCGATCTGCCCGTCGAACGCCGCCACCGACGCGGTGGTCACGATCAGGCCGCGCTGGCCGGCCTCGTCGACCGGATCGGCCGCGGCCATCGCCGCCGCGGCCAGCCGGAGCACGTTGAACGTGCCGACCAGGTTCACCCGGATCACCCGGTCGAACAGGGCCAGGTCGTGCACGCCGGCCCGGGACAGGATCCGGCCGGCGGTCGCCACCCCGGCGCAGGTGACCGTCACCCGCAGCGGCGCCGACCCGACGGCCGCCGCGACCGCGGCCTGCACGTCGTCGGGGTCGGTGACGTCGCCGTCGACCGCCGTGACCCCGGCGGGCGGCGACGCCGCCCGTTCCCATCCGGCCGCCAGGTCCAGGCCGATCACCGTCATCCCGGCCCCCGCGAGAGCGGCGGCGGTGGCCGCACCCAGGCCGGACGCGGCTCCGGTGACCAGAGCGGACGATCCGGCGATGTCCATGACGCCTCCCGCGTGTGCGATCCCGAGATCTTGAGCGAACCTTCGGCGATGCTTCAGGGCCGGTCGGCACCCTCGTCGGCATGAGGCCACCATTGAATTCCGCCGACGACGAGCGTGCCACCCGGGGCGGCCCGGCCGGCGAGGCCGCCCGCCGGCTCACCGCCCTGGAGGTCCGGGTCGACGACCTGCTGCGGGCCCGGCGCCGGGCGCGGGTCGGCGGCCCGATCCTGCTGCTCGCGCTGGCTGCGGTGACCCCGCTGGCCGTGGTGCACTCGCGGACGGGCCCGGACGCGTCGTTCACCCTGGTCGAGGTGGCGCTGGGCCGGGTCGGGGGGCTGCCGGCCGGCCTGTTCGTGGCGCTCGGCGCGCTCGGCCTGCTGGGGGTCATCGCCGCTGCCGCCCTGGGCCGGTCGACCGGGAACGCCTCGACCGTCCGGTGGGTGGTCGCGCTCGGCGTGGCCCTGCTGGTCCTGCTGCTGGCCGCGCTGCTCGTGGCGGCCGGCGCCGCCCGGCCGGGCGGCACCGTCCAGCTGCTCACCCCGGCCCTGGTGCTCGGCGGCGCCGCCGCGATCGGCTTGATCGGCGGCGCCCTGGAACTGCGACGGTGACGGGCCCGGCCGGGCGGGCCCGTGGACCCGCCCGGCCGACCGGCCTGACGCCGCCGGCCGGTCCGTGCTGAGATGGGGGAGAAGGCCGGCGGAGCCCGGAGGAGGCGACCATGTTCCTGCTGCGCAAGCCCATCCTGGCGCTGTCCGGCAACGGCGCCGTCCGGGAGACCCTGACCAGGACGCCGCTCACCCGCGGGGTGGTCGACCGGTTCATCCCCGGGGAGACGACCGCCGACGCCGTCGCCGCGGTCCGGCGCCTGCGGGCCGACGGGATGCGGGTCAGCCTGGATCACCTGGGCGAGGGCACGACGGACCGGCCGACCGCCGACGCCGCGGTCCAGGCGTACCTGGATCTGGTCGAGGCCCTCACCGCGGCCGGGCAGGTGGCCGGGACGGAGCTGTCGGTCAAGCTCTCGGCGGTCGGGCAGGCGCTGCTCGCCTCGCCGGACCTGCCGTCCGGCGGCAACGCGTACGCGCTGGCCGGGGCGCGGCGGATCGCCGACCCGGCCTACGCCGCCGGCGCCCGGGTCACCCTGGACATCGAGGACCACACGACGGTCGACCAGACCCTCGAGGTGCTGTTCGAACTGCGGCGCAGCCATCCCGACGTGGGCATCGCGATCCAGGCGATGCTGCTGCGCACGCCCAAGGACCTGGCCGAGCTGAGCGGGCCGGGGTCGCGCGTCCGGCTGGTCAAGGGCGCCTACGACGAGCCGGCCGACGTCGCCTACACCGACCCGGACCAGATCGACCTGGCCTACGTCCGGGCGATGAAGGTGCTGATGGTCGGCAAGGGCTACCCGATGATCGCCTCCCACGACCCGCGGATCGTGGCGATCGCCGACAAGCTGGCCAGCGACGCCGGACGCACGCCGGACCGCTGGGAGCACCAGATGCTGTACGGCATCCGGCCGGACGAGCAGCGGCGGCTGGTGGGCGAGGGCAAGACGGTGCGCGTCTACGTGCCCTACGGCTCCGACTGGTACGGCTACTTCACCCGCCGGCTCGCCGAACGCCCGGCCAACCTCCTGTTCTTCCTCCGTTCGCTGACCAGCACGTCCTGATCCGGCGGGCCTGCCCCGACCAGCTGCCGAAAGGAACGCCCCATGGACGCCGTCACCCACCCGCCGCACCCGGTCAACGAGCCCGTGCTGGACTATGCCCCGGGCTCGCCGGAGCGGGCGGCGCTGGTCGATGCGCTGGCCGGCTTCACCGCCCCCCTCGACCTGCCGGCGGTCATCGGGGGCGAGCGGCACCGGCCCGGAGGTGCACCGTTCGACGTGGTCGCCCCGTTCGATCACCATCGGGTGCTGGGCACCAGCGCGCACGCGGTGCAGGCCGACGCCGGGCGCGCGGTCGATGCCGCGCTGGCGGCGGCGCCGTCCTGGCGGGCGCTGGACTTCGACTCCCGGGCGGCCGTGCTGCTGCGGGCGGCGGACCTGCTGGCCGGTCCGTGGCGCGCCCGGATCAACGCCGCGACCATGCTGGGCCAGGCCAAGACGGCCTACCAGGCCGAGATCGATTCCGCCTGCGAACTGGCCGACTTCTGGCGGTTCAACGTGCACTTCGCCCGGCAGATCCTCGCCGACCAGCCGATCGCCAACGCCCGGGGCATCTGGAACCGGACGGATCACCGCCCCCTGGAGGGCTTCGTCTACGCGGTCACCCCGTTCAACTTCACCGCGATCGCCGGCAACCTGCCCACCGCGCCGGCGCTGATGGGCAACGTCGTGGTGTGGAAGCCGTCCCCGACGCAGCAGCTGGCCGCATCGCTGACCATGGATCTGCTGATGGAGGCGGGCCTGCCGCCCGGGGTGATCAACATGCTGCCGGGGGCGGGTCCGGAGATCTCCGAGGTCGTGCTGGCCCACCGTGACCTGGCCGGCATTCACTTCACCGGGTCGACCCGCGTCTTCCAGCAGCTCTGGGCGACCGTCGGGGCCGCCGTCGCCGGCTACCGCAGCTACCCGCGGCTGGTCGGCGAGACGGGGGGCAAGGACTTCGTCGTCGCCCACCCGTCGGCCGACGTCGACGTGCTGCGGACGGCGCTGGTCCGGGGCGCGTTCGAGTACTCCGGCCAGAAGTGCTCGGCCGCCTCCCGGGCCTACGTGCCGGAGTCGGTCTGGCGGCGGGTCCGGGACGGGCTCGTCGCCGAGACGGAGGCGCTGACGGTCGGGTCGGTCGAGGACCTGGGCAACTTCACCAGCGCGGTCATCGACGCCCGATCGTTCGGGCGGCTCACCGCGGCGATCGACCGGGCCCACGCCACCGACTCGGTGTCGGTGCTGGCCGGCGGACGGTACGACGGCGAGCAGGGCTACTTCGTGCGACCGACCCTGCTGCAGGGCACGGACCCGCGGGACGAGATCTTCGGCCAGGAGTACTTCGGACCCATCCTGTCCGTCTACGTCTACCCGGACGCGGGGTTCGACGCGGTGCTGCGGGAGGTCGACCAGGCCTCGCCGTACGGGTTGACCGGGTCGGTGATCGCCCGGGACCGGGCCGCGGTGGCCGCGGCCGCCGACGCCCTGCGCTACACGGCCGGCAATTTCTACATCAACGACAAGCCGACCGGCGCGGTCGTGGGCCAGCAGCCGTTCGGCGGAGCCCGGGCGTCCGGAACGAACGACAAGGCCGGTTCACCGGCCAACCTGCTGCGCTGGACCTCGCCTCGGTCGATCAAGGAGACGTTCGTGGCCCCGACGTCGGTCGGCTACCCGCACCAGGCGGGGGGCTGATCGCCGGGGCCCGGACCCATCCCGGGCCCCGGGATCAGGGCTCGGACTCGCGGAACCGGCGGGTGGCCAGCGATGCGGGCACCGTCGGCCCGTCGTACCCGGACGCCGTCCGCAGCGGCGACGGCGCCAAGCCGTCCAGCGGGTCGACCGGGGCCATGGCGGTGCAACCGCCGACGGCCAGGATGCGTTCGATGTCGGCCGGCGGCCGCGGCGGGGAGAACAGGAAGCCCTGGGCGTGGGTGCAGCCCATCTCGACCAGGATGCCCGCTGCGATCTCGGTCTCCACCCCCTCGGCCACCAGTTGCATGCCCAGGGCGCCGGCGAGACCGATGATCGACCGGACGATCGCGAGGTCGTCGGGATTGGTCCCGAGCTGGAGGACGAAGCCCTTGTCGATCTTGAGGATGTCCACCGGGAGCGTCTTGAGCTGGGCGAACGAGCTGTAGCCGGTCCCGAAGTCGTCGATGGCCACTCGGACGCCGATCTCCTGCAGCCCGCGCAGCGTCGCCAGGGCCTGGTCGTTGTCGCGGACCAGGGCCTGTTCGGTGATCTCCAGGGTGAGGCGTTGCCCGTCCATCTGGTGCTCGGCCAGCACCCGGGCCACCGTGGCCACGAAGTCGAGGGTGATCAGCTGGGCCGGGGAGATGTTGACCGCCACGTTGAGCGGGTGGTCCGGGAAGCGCCGCTGCCACAGGCGCTGCTGCAGGCAGGCCTGACCGAGCACCCACCGGCCGAGTTCACCGGCCAGGTTCGTCGCCTCGACCACGTCGATGAAGGCGCCCGGTTGCAGCAGCCCCAGGGTCGGGTGCGGCCACCGGACGAGCGCCTCGACGCCCAGGATGCGGCCGTCCCGCAGGTCGACCTCGGGCTGGTAGTTCAGCAGCAGCGACCCGTTGCGGATGGCGGCACCGATGTGCAGCTCGATGTCGGTGCGGATCTCGTTGGCCTGCCGCATCTGGGCCGAGAACACGCCGATCTCGTTCCCGCCGCGGCTCTTGGCCTCCAGCATCGCCTGATCGGCCTGGTCCATCAGTTCCGAGGCCGACGACAGCCCGGGGAAGCCGAGGGCGACGCCGATGCTGACGGCCCGGCTGACCTCCTCGCCGCCGACCTGGATCGACTCGTTGGCGACCGACCGGAGGTCCTCGGCCATGGTCCGGGCGCCCACCTCGTCGGTGCTGCCGGACATCACCAGCACGAACTCGTCGCCCCCGAGCCGGGCCAGCAGGTGGCTGCCCTCGATCCGCTCGTGCAGGCGGGAGGCCAGGGTCTGCAAGTACTGATCGCCGGCGGCGTGGCCGAAGAAGCTGTTCAAGGCCTTGAGCCGGTCGACGTCCATGAAGATCAGACCGACCGGACCCGGCTGCCCGGGTTGCAGGCGCTCGGTGAGGTGGTCGATCAGCGACCGGCGGTTGGCCACGTCGGTGAGCTCGTCGTGGTAGGCCAGGTAGAGCAGGCGCTCCTCGGCGTCGACCCGGGCCTGCAGCTGGGCCAGCAGCCCGGCGACCGCCCGCAGGGCGTTGATCTCGGCGATGCTCCACTTGCGGTCGCCGTACTTGACGAAGCCCAGCACGCCCATGGTGTCGTCCGGCCCGAGCAGCGGCACGACGGCGAGCGAAACTCCGACCTCGACCCCGGACGCCCGCCGCACCAGATCCTGGTACTCGGTGTCGTCGACGTCCTCCTGCCCGACCGTGCCGGGCCGGGTGATCAGGACCGTCGACAGGTGCTCCGAGGCCGCGAACGCGGGGTCGGCCCCCTCGAAGTAGACGAAGGCCAGCGGGTCGGGATCGGGCTTGTCCAGCCGGGGCGGCCATTCCGCGACCAGGAGGGTCGCCCGCCGCACGTGGTCGTTGCGCCGCAGAAAACTGTTGTCGACCTCGAAATACTCGACCAGGCGGGCCAACAACTGTTCGGTGGCTTTGTGCAGTGATGCCGCCGTGACCCCCATGAGGTCGACGGCGGCCTGGGTGACGAGTTCTTCAAGGCCGGCTTTCGGCACCGGAGCTTCCTACTTCCCGCATGTCGGGGTCATTCGAGATCGGCCTGAACGTCGCTGCGACGCCATCGCCTTCCGCTGCGCACGGCAGGCCCGGGCCGGTGAACCAACCGCAGGACGAGCACGCATGCCTCCCCGACGTCGATTCGAAGGATTCTACTGAAGTGATCCCTCATCGTGGCAAGCTCCTCACCCTGTTTGGGTGTCAAAGAAGCAAGATCGTTGTCGTTTCGCGCGTAGAGGAAGACCGGGGAGATGGGATACGCGCCCAGGCCCAGCCGGTTCGCGGTGATCCAAAGCCGTTCCAGGGCCATGCCTCCGGCGACGTAATCGGCCGGGCGGTCGCCACGGATGGTCACTACGGCCATCCCGGACGAGTGACGTACGCGCTCCCGGGTCGGATCTCCCAGCGCCGCCCCGAGATTCCATTGCTCGAGGTAATCCATGACGTCCCGCCGTCGGGCGACGTCGAGTTTGATCAGGTCGACCGAATCCAGTGACAGGGTGCGCACGTCGATGCCGCGGTCCAGCGGGTCGCGCCCCGGCCACCGCAGCTCCGACAGCATCTCCCGGTGCAGCCGGGGGGTCAGGTAGCGCAGCCGGTCGGACTCGGCCAGCAGGTCGGCCAGCTCGGCCAGCGGCCCGGCCTCGGTGACCAGGATCAGCCGACCGCCCTCCCGGGCCGCCGCGTCGTGCAGGTCCCGCCGCTCGTCGTCGGTGAACGGCTGGGGAACGCCGACGGTGCGATTGGACATCCGGTCGATCATGGGCGCGAAGTCGGCGGCCAGGGCCGTGTCGACGCCCTGACCCAGATGCACCGTGACGGTGGGATGGCCCGTCGCCGCGTCGATCTCGACGTCGACCGGGCCGGCCGCCGAGTACGCCGCGGCGGCGACCCTGGCGTTGAACGCCGCCGCCCCGACGGCCACGTAGCTGCCCCGATGGCCCACGTCCATCGCCACCATCGGGCCCCCGCCCGGCAGTGCGATGGTGACCCGGTCGGCGGACGGGGTGATGATCCACGGCTGGCTGTTCCCCCCGGACGGCGCCAGCCAGGCCGCCGCGACCATCGCCTCGATGGCCGTCTCCGGGCGGCCGGCCGGCCGCGGATCCGGCTCGGGCACCGGCTCGGCCTCGGTTCCGGGGCCGCCGGTGCGGCCGGCTCCGTCCTGGTCGGTCGCCCCGGCCGACGGCCGGCGGACCGCGGCCAGCTGCTCGTCCAGATCGAGCCGGATGCGGCCGGACGGGGCCGGCTCGCCGCGCAGGATCCGGCGGACCGCGGTCGCGACCTCGGCCGCTCCCAGGATCACGTCGCTGGCCAGCTGCGGCCAACTGAGCACGGTGCGCTCGGTCTCCACCAGGGAGGCGGCCAGCCGCGGGGAGAGCTGGGCCGGCTCGAGAATCCGCATGACGTAAGGGGCCTTGTCCCGGGCGGACAGCCCGCGCAGCGTCGAGGCGTCCACCGGGCCGAGCAGGCCGTGGAAGATCTCCGCGTCGGGCTCGAGATCGAATCGCTCGACGTCGATCAGCCCGCGGTCGCTGGTCGCCATCACCACCGGAATTCGTCGTTTCCGGGCGGCAATTCGCAGCAGAATCTTGATGTCCAGGGAATCGCACTCGTCGACGACGATGTCCAGCCCGTCCACGAATTCTTCGACGCCGTTCTCGGGAACTCCGGCGGTGTTCACCTCGACCGAAAGATACGGATCGATTTCGGCAATGCGGCGGGCGGCCACGATCGCCTTGTTCTCGCCGAGATCGAGAACCGAGGCGGGCAGCCGATTCAAGTTCCACAGTTCGATCTCGTCGAAGTCCGCGAGGCGCAGCATGCCGCACAGACCTTCCATGGCCAGCGTGTGCGCGATCGAGTGGCCCACGCTCAGCCCGGCGATTCCGATCCGGGCGCGACGGAAGCCCTCCTGCTCGGCGGAGCTGATGTGGTAGCGATTGCGGTCGAATCGGATCCGCCGGTACAGCTCGGGACCCGGCAGCGTCATCAGCGTCCGGCGCCAGGCGAAGTACGCCCACCGGCACGGCTCGGCGGCGGCCGCGGGACTCGGTGGCGGGCGCAGGGCGGCCAGCTGGCGATCGAAGGCGGCCGAATGGTCCAGGACGATGACGTCCGGATCGGCGCGCAGCTGCGCCAGTCGGGGGGAGTCGAGCGGTTCGTCGTCCGGGAAGAGGACGGGACGAAAACTATCGGGCGCGCTGATCGAGGGCGACACCCGATCTGCCTATCATGCGGCTGTGCATTCCGAAATCTCGGCCCGCTCGGGGGCGAAGCGGGACGCCGTCAGGGCGACCCCCTCCTCGGTCAGCCGGGCCCACTGCTCGGGGTGGCTGAGCTCGCGGACGGTGGCCAGGTCCCACCACATCGGCACCGTCCGGTAGCGCTCGTCCGGGTACGGGATCGCCGGGATCATCGAGCTCGGCCGGGCCCCGGTGGTCTCCCAGCACGGGGCCGCGTGCTCGGCGACCGTGCACAGCGCGTACCGCGCCTGCATGACGCCCATGACGTGCGGGATGACCCGGGCCAGCGCCGCGGTCAGCGGTCGCCGCTGGGGGAAGTGGTCGTCCACCCAACCCGACTTCATCTCGACCACCCCGAGGGGCAGCCGCTCCTCGATCTCGCCCCAGAGCAGGGCCTCGCCGGGCTGGCCGGCCCACTCGACCAGGGCGTGGGCCTGGGCGGGTGAGGCGTAGCGGCCCTGGGCCCGCATGCCGCCCACGACCGTCCCGTCCGGGGCCTGGGCCACGATGAACAGCGTCGTGGTGGAGCCGTCGCGGATGGTCTCGTACTCGAGCACCGACTCCACGCCGTAGCGGCCGTAGCTGGTGATGGCGCCCGCCAGGTACTCCTCCCACAGCGCAGGTTGCGCATGCGGCGTCGCATAGACGAAGCGGCAGCCCGTTTGCAACTCGGTGTAACCGCTGGGGCTGCCGTCTCGTGCACGCAACGTAGCAACGATCTCTGCGTCCGCGCGGGCAAGCGGGTGTCGGCCATTCACGAGCTAGATACTAGTGCGCCAAACGAAAGTGTGGGCCATTCGGAGCAAGATTACCCGCGTGAGGCTTACCGGTGCGTAACGTAGCCGAATTGGCCTACGAAGGTAGTGGGATCCTGCTCCGGTCGAGTGATCGTGGGTCGGCCAAACCCTGGCATCTCGGACAAATAGGTCGACCGACGGTAGCGCCAACCGCGCCCGATCCAGCAGAGACGACTGGCTGAAAATCACCTGAACGGCGGCGCAAACTCGCCCAGGTAGGGATCAGACTGTGTGAATACTCTCAGTCGTGACCTGGGTCACTGAATCGCAACGGGCCGTCCGCCCGGGACGAGTCCGGACCTTCGACCCTGCCGGTCCGTGGTCGGCTGGATACGGTTTGTCCCATGACTGACATCTCTCTCCGCCGGAACAAGGTCGCGATCGTCGGCGCCGGTTCCGTCGGCGCGACCCTTGCGTACGCCTGCCTCATCCGCGGTGCCGCCCACGACGTCGTCCTGTACGACATGGCCAAGGCCAAGGTCGAGGCCGAGGTCCTGGACCTGCGCCACGGTCTGCAGTTCTGCCCGCCGGCCGACGTGGACGGCTCGGACGACGTGGCCGTCTGCGCCAACGCGGACGTCATCGCGATCACCGCCGGGGCCAAGCAGCGCCCGGGACAGACCCGGCTCGAGCTCGCCGGCGTGAACGTCGACATCTGCCGGGCGCTCGTCCCGCAGCTGCTCGCGGTGGCCCCGGACGCGGTCATCGTCATGGTGACCAACCCGGTCGACGTCCTCACCTACGCCGCCCTGAAGTTCTCCGGCCTGCCGAAGAACCGGGTGCTGGGCAGCGGCACCGTGCTCGACTCGGCCCGGCTGCGCGAGGTCATCGCCCGCAAGCTCGGCGTCGCCTCGCAGAGCGTGCACGCCTTCATCGCCGGCGAGCACGGTGACTCCGAGTTCCCGATGTGGAGCACGGCCAGCATCGGCACCGTGCCGGTGCAGGAGTTCGTGAGCCCGTCCGGGGCCCGGCTCGACGCCGACCAGGAGGCGCAGATCGCGCACGACGTGGTCAACGCCGCCTACGCGATCATCCAGGGCAAGGGGGCGACGAACTACGCCGTCGGACTGGCCGGGGCCCGGGTGATCGAGGCGATCCTGCGCGACGAGAACGGCGTGCTGCCGGTGTCGTCGCTGCTCGACGGCTTCCACGGGATCAGCGACGTCTGCCTGTCGCTGCCCACCCTGGTGAACAAGGACGGCGTCGGCGGAGTCCTGAACGTCCCGATGTCCGATCGTGAGGTCGACCTGCTCAAGGCGTCCGCCGCCGAGGTCAAGTCGGTCGCGTCCTCCCTGGGCCTCTGACCCCATTGTCGTTCCGGCCGGCCGGTCGGGCCCGCAAGAGGCGGGTCCGGCCGGCCGGTTCGTGTCGGTGGGAGGAATCCGTGGCGGTGGCCGGGGCGGTAGTCGAGCAGAATAGGTCCGCGCCCGACGGGGAAACCATCCGGCGGTCCGCCCGCGACGAACGACGATGGGCGGATCGACCGTGGTCCGTCCGGCCGTTCCGACGAGAAGGGATCCGCGTCCGATGGCTCTGCTCACGCCGACCCGCCGGCACCCCACCCCGTGGCCCGCCGCGGGCCTGTGGCCCGGCCTGTTCGACGTCCCGCGGCTGCCCGTGCACGCCGCGATCGCCCGCCGGCTCGCCGCCGCGGCCGTGCGCTCACTGCCGATGACCCTGCAGTTCCCCGACGGCACCCGGTGGGGCGCCGGCGGACCGACCCTGGAGCTGATCCGCCCGGACAGCTTCTTCACCCGCCTGGGGGCCGACGGCCTGATCGGGTTCGGCGAGGCGTGGATGACCGGGGACATGACCACCGGCGGGTGGCGGGTGTCGGCCGACCGGCCGGGCACCGACCTGCGCTCGCTCGACCCGGTACGGGTCAATGCCGCCACCGACGAGTTGGCCGACGTGCTGGAGGTGCTCGCCCACCGGATGTCGGTGCTGGTCCCGCGCCCGCTGCAGTCCATGCGCCGGATCTGGCAGCACCGGCTGCCGTCGGCCGAGGAGAACACGGTCACCGGGGCCCGGGACAACATCCACCGGCACTACGACCTGTCCAACGACCTGTTCGAGCTGTTCCTGGACCCGAGCCTGACCTACTCCGCGGCGTGGTTCGAGCCCGGCGACGATCTGCCGGCCGCCCAGCTGCGCAAGATCGACGCCATCCTGGACCTGGCCCGCGTGCGGCCCGGCATGCGGGTGCTGGAGATCGGTTCCGGGTGGGGTGCCCTGGCCATGCGCGCGGCCCGGGAGCGGGACGTGCACGTCACCACGCTGACCCTGTCCGAGGCGCAGCGGGAGCTCGCCCTTCGGCGGATCGCCGACGCCGGGCTGAGCGGGCGGATCGACGTTCTGCTGGAGGACTACCGCCAGCACGCCGCGCGGCAGGCCGGGTCCTACGACGCGGTGGTCAGCGTGGAGATGATCGAGGCGGTCGGCGAGGCCTACTGGCCCGACTACTTCGGGGCGATCGACCGCATGCTGGCCGACGGCGGGCGGCTGGGGCTCCAGGCCATCACCATGGCCCACGAGCGCCTGCTGGCCACCCGCAACGGCTACACCTGGGTGCACAAGTACGTGTTCCCCGGCGGCGCCCTGCCCTCGCTCACCGCGATCGACCAGGTGGTCACCGGGCACACCCGGTTGCGGATCCAGGAGACCCGGCGGCTGGGGCACTCGTACGTGCCGACCCTCGAGCAGTGGCGGCACGCATTCAACCGGCATCTGCCCGAGGTGCTCGACCTGGGCTTCGACGAGACGTTCGTCCGGATGTGGAACTTCTACCTGGCCTACTCCCAGGCCGGGTTCGCCGCGGACTACCTGGACGACCTGCAGATCGGCTTCGCCCGGCAGTGAGGCCGCCGCTCACCAGCTGGCGCCGTGCACCTCGTGCCCGGGCGCCTCGGTGAGCAGGCCGCGGTAGGCCCGTTCCGGGGTCGACCCGTGGTTGACCACGGCGTCCACCTCCCGGGCGATGGGCATCTCGACGCCGACGTCGGCGGCCACCTTGAGCACCACCGACGCCGTCTTGACCCCCTCGGCCACCTGCTTCATGCCGGCCAGGATCTCCGGCAGCGGCACGCCCTGGCCGATCAGTTCGCCCACGTGCCGGTTGCGGCTGTGCTTGCTCGTGCAGGTGACCACCAGGTCGCCCATGCCTGCCAGCCCGGCGAACGTCTCGGGCTGCCCGCCCACGGCGGTACCCAGCCGGGTCATCTCGCGCAGGGAGCGGGTGATCACCATCGCCCGGGTGTTGTCGCCGCTCCCGACGCCGTCGCCCATCCCGACCGCGATCGCGAACACGTTCTTCAGGGCCCCCGCGATCTCCACCCCGACGACGTCGGAGGAGGAGTAGATGCGGAAGTAGGTGGTCCGGAAGAGCTCGCCCAGCTGGGCGGCCAGGTGCGGGTCCGGCATCGCGATGACGGCGGCGGCCGCGTAGCCGGCCACCACCTCCCGGGCGATGTTGGGTCCGGCCAGCACGCCGGCCGGGTGGCCGGGCAGGACCTCGTCGACGATCTCGGTCATCCGCTTGCGGGTGCCCTGCTCCAACCCCTTGACCAGGCTGACCACCGGGGCCCACGGACGCAGGTGCGGGGCCAGGTCGTCCAGGGCGCCGCGGAACCCGTGCGAGGGCACCGCCATGATCAGGATGTCGGCCGGTTCGACGGCCTCCTGCAGATCGGTCGTGGCGGTCAGCGACGGGGTGAGGTCGAAGCCGGGCAGGTAGCGCTCGTTGGTGTGCCCGGTGTTGATCTGCTCGACCACCTCGGGGGAGCGGCCCCAGATGACGGTGGGGGAGTGCCGGGCCACGATCGAGGCCACGCTGGTCCCCCACGAGCCGGACCCGATGACCGCCACCCTCGGCTGCCGCCGCAGACTCGTGCGGGCCATCAGCGGATCCGGCGGGCGGCACCGGGCCCGGTGCGCGGGCCCTGGGTGGCGAGCTGCGTCATGCCCAGCAGTGTGGTGCAGTCCCCGCGGCCGTGCATCTCGCGGGGTGCCGGGGAACGCCGCCCGCCCGTCCGATGGTCGGGGCCGGCCCGGTCCGGCAGACTGGCCCCATGCCCGAGCTGCCCGAGGTCACCGCGCTCGCCGCGTTCCTCACCGAGCACGCCGGCGGGCGCACGATCACGGCGGTCACGGTGGCCTCGCTCAACGTGCTGACCACCTACGACCCGCCGGCGTCCGCCCTCGTCGGGCGCACCGTGACCGGGGCCGGCCGGCACGGCAAGTTCCTCGACCTGGTCACCGGACCCGGGCCCGCCATGCCGGACGGCGCGCCGGCCGAGCTGCATCTGCTGCTGCACCTGGCCCGGGCCGGGTGGCTGCGCTGGTCGGACGCGATCTCGCCGCGGCCGCCGAAGATGGGTGGCCCGATCTCGCTCCGGGTGGTGCTCGATTCGGGCGGCGGGTTCGACGTGACGGAGGCCGGCACGAAGAAGTCGGTGACGGCCGCGGTGGTCACCGACCCGCAGGCCGTGCCCGGGGTCGCCCGGCTCGGTCCCGACGCCCTCGATCTTGACCGGGCGGCGCTGGCGGCCGTGCTCACCGGCCAGACCGGGCGGATCAAGACGGTGCTGACCGACCAGCGCATCATCGCCGGCATCGGCAACGCCTACTCGGACGAGATCCTGCACACGGCGCGGCTCTCGCCCTACGCCACCGCCGGCCGGCTGAACCAGGACGAGCTGGACCGCCTGCACGAGGCCATGGCCATGGTGCTGACCGACGCGGTGGTGCGCTCGGTCGGCGGTCAGGCCGCCCGGCTCAAGGGCGAGAAGCGCACCGGCCTGCGCGTGCACGCCCGCACCGGCCTGCCCTGCCCGGTCTGCGGCGACGCGGTCGCCGAGGTGTCGTTCGCCGATCGGTCCTTCCAGTACTGCCCGACCTGCCAGACCGGCGGCCGCAAGCTGGCCGACCGGCGGCTGTCCCGCCTGGTCAAGTAGGCCGGCCGCGGCGGTCGGTCCGCTCGTCCGGCCGTGGCCGCGACGTCGTCGGGGTCGTCGGGTCGTCGGGGTTATCGGCGTGGTCGGCGTCGTCGGCGTGGTCGGGGCGTCAGGCCGGCGGGGTGGCCGGCCCCAGCGGTCGCAGGATGCGGTCGATCGCGTCCTGCAGCCGGTCCGCGCACAGTTCGAAGTCGGCCAGCGATCCACCCATCGGATCGGGCAGGTCCTCCTGGTCGCCCGGAACCGGCTGCAGCGAGGACCGGGCGAGCTTGGCCTCGGTCAGCAGCCACCGGCCCTGGTCCGCCGGATCCGCCGGCCGCGCGCCGGACGCCGGGGTGGGCACGGCGTCGACCAGCCGGGCGAACTGGCGGATGGTGAAGGCGCGTCCCATCGCGGCGGGCACGGCCGAGACGACGACGCCCCGCTGCCGCCGGGACGCCGTCAGCACCAGGTCGGCTGCGCCCACGAGCGCCCGGGACAGCGCCTGCGAGGTGTGCGGCTGGACGTGACCCAGCCGCCGGGTCAGCACGGTGGCGGCGTGCGGGTGGATGGGCCAGGGCCCGGGGATGCGGGTGCCGGCCGAGTCGACCGACCACCCCGCGCCGCCGAACCGGTCCGCCGACGCCTGCTGCAGCAGCTGCTCACCCATCGGCGAGCGGCAGTGATTGGCGGTACACACCATCAGCACGCGAAACGTCACCCGGCCCACCCCCACGCCCGCGGCGGCGTCCGCGCGCCGGCCTCGACGGCGCCGACCCTACCGGCAACCCCCGGCGCTGTCCGTTTCGGCCGAACAGTCGTGTCCGGTGCTCGGCCGCCTGCTCCGTGGGGGCGGGTGCGGCGGGACGGCTACTCGGGCAGCGGCCCGGAGGGCCCGGTCCCGGTCACCTTCGCGATCGCCCGCATCTTGTTGACCGCGTCGAGCGCGGCGACCTTGTACGACTCGGCCAGCGTCGGGTAGTTGAACACCGCATCGACCAGGTAGTCGACGGTCCCACCGCACCCCATCACGGTCTGCCCGATGTGCACCAGCTCGGTGGCGTTCGTGCCGAAGACGTGGACCCCGAGCAGTTCCCGCGATTCGGCGTGCACCAGCACCTTGAGCATCCCGTACGAATCACCCAGGATCGCCCCGCGGGCCAGCTCCCGGTACCGGGCGACGCCGACCTCGAAGGGCACCCGGTCGGCGGTCAGCTCCCCCTCGGTGCGCCCGACGAAGCTGATCTCCGGGATGGAGTAGATGCCGATGGGCTGCAGGTCGCCCAGCTTGCCGACCGGTTCGTCGAAGGCGTGGTAGGCCGCCCGCCGGCCCTGCTCCATCGAGGTCGCGGCCAGGGCGGGGAAGCCGATGACGTCGCCGACCGCGTAGATGTGCGACACCTCGGTCTGGAAGTTCTCGTTGACCTCGATCTTCCCGCGGTCGGAGGCCGGGACGCCGGCCGCCCGGACGTCGAGCTCGTCGGTGACGCCCTGCCGGCCGGCGGAGTACAGCACGGTGTCGGCCGGGATCTTCTTGCCGGACTCCAGCACCGTCAGCGTGCCGGCCGGGTGCTTCTGCACCTCGGCCACCGTCTCGGAGAACCGGAACGTCACCGCCAGGCTGCGCAGGTGGTACTTCAGGGCTTCGATGACCTCGTCGTCGCAGAAGGGCAGCATGGTCGGCCGGGACTCGACGACGGTGACCTTGGTGCCCAGCGCCGCGAACATGGAGGCGTACTCGATGCCGATGACGCCGGCTCCGACCACCACCATCGACGCCGGCACCCGCTGCATCCCCAGGATCTGGTCGGAGTCGACGATCGTCTCTCCGTCGAAGTCCACCGAGCCCGGCCGGGCCGGCTTCGTGCCGACCGCGATGACGATCTTGTCGCCGCGGATCGACCGGCCGGTGCCGTCCGCGGCGGTGACCCGGACGGTGTGCGGGTCGACGAACCGGGCGGTGCCCGGCACGACCGTGACGTGGTTGCGGGTCAGCTGGTTGCGGACCACGTCGACCTCCCGGTTCACCACATGGGCGATCCGGGCGGCCACGTCGCCGATGGTGATGTCGTCCTTGACCCGGTAGGCCTCGCCGTACAGCTCCCGCTGGCTCAGGCCGGTCAGGTAGAGCACGGCCTCACGCAGGGTCTTGGACGGGATGGTGCCGGTGTTGATGCAGACGCCGCCCATCATGTGGCCGCGGTCGACCACGGCGGCGCGACGACCGAGCTTGGCCGCAGCGATCGCCGCCTTCTGGCCGGCCGGTCCCGACCCGATGACGACCAGATCGAAGGTGTCCATGTCCTGCCCTTCACCGTCGCGACCCGGCGGCCCCGCCGCCGAGCCCTGCCATGCTGCGCGCGAGATGTACGGGCCAGGTGTCCGCCGTGTGAACAGTCCGGGCGACCGCCGGCCCGCTCCCGACCCCGCGGCCGGGCACCGGTGGAATCATGGCCGGGTGAGCGCTTCGATTCCAGAGGTCAGTATCGACCAGGTCCCGCCCGACGCCGTGCTGCTGGACGTGCGGGAGGACGACGAGTGGGCCGCCGGGCATGCCCCCGGCGCGGTCCACGTGCCGATGACCGAACTCGCCGATCGGTTGGACGACCTGCCCGACGGCAGCCCGGTCTACGTGATCTGCCGGTCCGGCGGCCGGTCGGCCCGGGTGACCGCCTACCTGAACCAGCAGGGCTGGGACTCGGTGAACGTGGCCGGCGGGATGGGGGCGTGGGCCCGGGCGGGCCGGCCGATGGAGGCCGACGGCGACGCCGCCCCTGAGGTCATCTGAGCGCCCGCGCATGACCGGTCAGAGCTCGTTCGCACCGCCGGCCCGGTCCGGACCGCCGGCCGGGTCCGCCCGCGGCTGGGGGTGCCCGCGGTGCGGGGCGCGTCAGAGCGACGGCGGATCCCGGTGCGCCCGGTGCGGTCTGCCCCGGCACCGGTGGATCGCCCACCCGCCACCGGGTGGCCCGCCCGCGACGGCCGCGCCGGCCCCGGCCCGGCCGTACACCGGGCCACCGAGCTACGGCACCCGGCCGCCGCGCTGGTCGTTCCCGCCGGTCGTCTGGCGGGAGGCCGAGCCGGCCGCCGGGCGGCGCGCGCCGGCCGCCCCCGCCCGGGTGGTGCGGCCCCCGGCCCCGCAGGGCGCCGCCACCGCCCGGGTCCCCCGGCGC
>NZ_JBMDXT010000332.1:0-4234 GCF_048594475.1 Nakamurella sp.
CACGCTGCGGCTGCTGGAGATGGACGCCCTGGTGGTGCGCACCCCCGACCACCGGGTCACCGCCGAGGCCGTGCGGGCCGGCATCGAGGGAATCGACGTCTCCGACGTGGTCGCCGTGGTCTGCACCTCGGGCACCACCAACGCCGGCATCGTGGACGACCTGGCCGGCGTCGGGGCGATCGCCCGCGAGCACGGCTGGTGGTTCCACGTCGACGGCGCCTACGGCGGAGCCGGCGTGTTCGCCCCCTCGCTCAAGCCCCGCTACGCCGGGCTGGAGCTGGCCGACTCGTTCATCCTCGACCCGCACAAGTGGCTGTTCGCCCCGTTCGACTGCTGCGCGCTGCTCTACCGGGAGCCCGCGCTGGCCAAGGCGACCCACACCCAGGACGCGTCGTACCTCGACGTCATCCACACCACCGACCCCGCCGCCGACCAGACCGGCGAGTGGAACCCGACCGACTACGCCTACCACCTCACCCGCCGTGCCCGCGGACTGCCGCTCTGGTTCTCCCTGGCCGTGCACGGCATCGACGCGTACCGGGAGGCGATCGAGGTCGCCGTGGATCTGGCCCGCCGCACCGCCCGGCTGATCGACGACGCCCCGCACCTGGAGCTGATCCGCGAACCCGATCTGGGGGTCGTGCTGTTCCGCCGGGTCGGCTGGACGCCGGCCGACTACGACCGCTGGGCGCAGGCGCTGCACGAGGAGGGCGTCGCCTTCATCCCGCCGACCAAGTGGGAGGGCGAGACGGTCGGCCGCTTCGCCTTCCTGCACCCGCACACCCCGCTCGCGCTCGTGCAGGAGATCCTCGACCGCACCGCCTGAGCCCGCCCCACCGCCCCCGACCCGCGCGGATCAACAAGCCCCGAATGTGACGGGTGAGCAGGGAGTCGACGGGTTGCTCCGCGCCGGCGTAGACGATCCGCGCGGGCGGGCGGGCTACGGTCGGGGCATGCGGACCGTCCGCGGGCCCGGGGTCCACGAGTTGCTGATCCAGCGGTCCCGGTTCCGGTGCGCGCTGAGCCCGGCCGCGTCGGTCGAGGCGGCGGCCGCGTTCATCGACGCGGTCCGCCGCGACCACTGGTCGGCGACGCACAACTGCACGGCCTTCCGTATCGGGGCGCACGGCGAGCACCAGCGATCCAGCGACGACGGCGAGCCGGCCGGCACCGCCGGCGTGCCGATGTTGCAGGTCCTGGTCCACCGCGAGATCACCGACACCGTTGCGGTGGTCACCCGCTACTTCGGCGGGATCAAGCTCGGCGCCGGCGGCCTGGTCCGGGCCTACGGTCGCTGCGTGGCCGAGGCCCTCGACGCGGTGGGCACCCTCGATCTGGTGCCGCACACGGCCGTCGCGGTGACCGTCGGGCCCGCCGCGGCCGGACGGCTGGAGCACGATCTGCGCTCGGCCGGCCTGGAACTCACCGGCACCGACTACGCCGGCGACGCCACCACCTTCCGGGTCCTGGTGCCGACCGACGACCTGGCCGGGTTCACCGGATGGCTCGCCCAGGTCTCCGCCGGCGCCGCCACCGCGGTACCCGGAACCTCGGTCCTGCGGGCCGTGCCGCCGGGCCGGTGATCCGGCCGATCGCCCGCCCGGCCCCGGACCAGGAGCAACCCGGACCACCGTGGGACGTCACCACTACGATCAGGGCAGGGCTGTGATCAGCACGCTCGCATGCCCGCCGACCGCAGCGGTCGGCCCGCGACCGCAGGCGAAGGCCGGCAGGAGGTGACGATGGGCGTCATCCAGTCATTCGAACGCAAGCTCCAGGGCGCCGTCGGGAACACCTTCGCCCGGCTCTTCGGGGGCAAGGTGCAGCCGGCCGAGGTGGCCGACGCGCTCCAACGTGAGGCCGCCGACCACGTCGAACGCCAGGGCGCCGTCGCCGTCGCGCCGAACCGGTACACCGTCGCTCTCGGCCCCACCGATCAGCAGGGCCTGAGTTCGGCCGAGGAGAGTGTCGCCACCGCGCTTTCCGACATGATCCGGGAGTATCTGAGCCAGCAGGGATGGCAGACGTTCGGTGACGTGGCGGTCACACTCGAAACGTCCGGCGCCCTGCACACCGGGCAGTTCCGCATCAGCTCGTTCGTCGATCCTGATGTCGGTCGACGCGCATCGCAGGCAAGGGCAGGAGTGGGACCCATGAGTCAGTCAGGCGGCGACTACGGCCGTGAGCAGCAGGGCCGCCCCGACCAGGGCGAGCACCACGACCCCGGCCAGTACCCCGGGTACCCGCAGCAGTACGGGCCGCCCGGCGGCGGCGACCCGAACCAGCCCAATCCCGGGTACCCGCCCCAGCCCTACGACGCGCCCGGGTACGGGCAGCGCGGCTGGGACCAGCAGAACCAGCAGTGGGAGCAGCAGTACGGCCAGCAGGCCCCGCCCGGCTACGGTCAGGGACCGAACCAGTACCCGCCGCAGCAGCAGTACCCGCAGGGTCCCGGCGGCTGGGACCAGGGCGGGTACCAGCAGCCCGGCTACCCGAACTACCCGCCCGGCGGCCCCGCCGGCTACCAGCAGCCCGGGTACCAGAACTACCCGCCGGCGGGCCAGCAGCCCAACTGGGGCCAGAACTACGGCGTGCCGGCGGCCGGCCCGCAGGAAATCGTGGCGACCCTGTCCGTCGACGACGGCTCGGGCCGCAGCTACCAGCTGCAACGCGGGTCCAACGTGATCGGCCGCGGGCAGGACGCCTCGTTCCGGCTCGCCGACACCTCGGTGTCCCGCCGGCACGTCGACATCTACTTCGACGGGCAGTCCGCCGTGCTGCACGACCTCGGGTCGACCAACGGCACCACCGTCAACGGCTCCTCGGTGCAGACCTGGCAACTGGCCGACGGCGACGTCATCCACATCGGGCATTCCACCGTCGTCTTCTCGAGCCGGTACTAGGGACGCCCGGTAGAGCCAGGAACCCCACGGTGCCAGCCCTCATCCTCCAGCTGACCAGGATCGGCTTCCTGGTCCTGCTCTGCCTGTTCGTGCTCGCCGCGATCCGGGTCATTCGAGCCGACCTGCGCTACGCCGGCGAGGCCCGCAGCGACGGTGGGCGGCGTCGGGGGCAGCAGGGTGCGGCGGCACCGGTCCCGGCGGCCCGGTTGCACCCGGCGACGCTCGTGGTCACCGCCGGCTCCCTGTCCGGCACCCGGCTGCGGCTGGGTCCGGGGCCGATCCTGATCGGGCGGGCCGAGGACTCCACCCTGGTGCTCGACGACGACTACGCCTCCTCCCGGCACGCCCGGCTCACCCAGCAGGGCCAGGACTACTACCTGGAGGATCTGGGCTCCACGAACGGCACCTACCTGGACCGGGTGCGCGTCACCACCCCGACACCCGTCCCGGTCGGGGTCCCGATCCGGATCGGTCGCACCGTCATCGAGCTGCGCCCATGACGCATCGACTCGTCTACGCCGCCCGCACCGACCGGGGCCTGATCCGTGCCAGCAACCAGGACGCGGTCTTCGCCGGCAACACCCTGCTGGTGGTCGCCGACGGCATGGGCGGCCACGCCGCCGGCGACATGGCCTCCCGGCTGGTGGTCAACGCGTTCGTCCCGCTCGACCAGCGCGATCCGGGCGGCGACCTGGTCCGGGCGCTGGCCAAGGCCACCCGTGAGGGCAACCGGTCCATCTCCGAGGTCGTCCGGGAGAACCCCGAACTGGACGGCATGGGCACCACCGTGACCGCCCTGCTGTTCGACGGCGGCCGGCTGGGCATGGCCCACGTCGGCGACTCCCGCGCCTACCTCTATCGCGACGGGGTCCTGCACCAGCTGACCCACGACGACACCTTCGTCCAGTCGCTGATCGACGACGGCCGGATCACGCAGGAGGAGGCCAGCCACCACCCGCAGCGCTCGCTGCTGCTGCGCGCCCTCAACGGCACCGAGGTGGACCCGGCGCTGACCATCCGCGAGGTCGACGTCGGCGACCGCTACCTGATCTGCTCCGACGGGCTTTCCGGGGTGGTCTCGGCCGAGGTCATCGCCGAGTGCCTGGCCATCGAGGACGCGGGCGCGGCGGCCGACCAGCTCGTCCACCTGGCCCTCGTCGGCGGTGGCCCGGACAACGTGACCGTCATCGTCGCGGACGTCGTGGACACCGGCGCGGGTGAGGGACCGACCGCGGTGGCCGAGCCCGCCGACCCCGACGCGACCGGACCGATCGGCCAGCTGTCGTCGATCCGGATGACCGCCGAGATGCCGCGGATCCCGCTGCCGGCCA
>NZ_JBMDXT010000333.1:0-14730 GCF_048594475.1 Nakamurella sp.
CGGTGCGACCGTGTCCTTCCCCGCCGTGCAGCAGTGCGGCGACCGGCAGACCGGCTGGACGGACCCCGACCCGTCGGCCGAGCACCCGGCGCCCACCCTGATCGCCACCGCGGCGATCGCGACCGCGCCCGCGGCCGCCGCACCGGCCGACCTCGACGCGGGCGCCGAGCTGGGCCAGGTGCTCACCGGAATCCTGGTGCTGGCCGCCGGGTGTGGCGCGGTGGGGGTGATGCTGGTCCGGCGCACCGGCGGCTGAATCGCGGCCCGCCCGGTCCCACCTCGCCGTCGCTCATCACCTCATTGGTAATGAGAATGACTACGGTTAGATATAGTCCTCCTGTGGCCTTGCGAGCGGATCGTGCCCCCCGGACAGCGGGCACCGTCGTCGGCCGGACCGGACGGCACCCGGATCCGTCGACGGTCGGGGGTGGCGGGCACACCGCGGCCGCCCTCGAGATCACCGGTCTGACGATCCGGGTGTCGGCGATCACCCCGGTGGCCGGTCTCGATCTGCGGATCCCGGCCGGCGGCCGGCTGGCCCTGCTGGGCGCGTCCGGATCCGGCAAGAGCCTGACCGCCGCCGCCGTGGCCGGCTGCCTGCCGGCCGGGGCGGGCACCGGCGGGTCGGTGCGCGTCGGCGGCATCGAGGTGCTCGACCGGCCGACGGCCCGGCGGCCGGCCGGTGCGCGGGTCGGGCTGGTCGTTCAGGATTCGGCCACCGCGCTGAACCCGATGGTCACGGTCGGCCGGCAGGTGCGCCAACCGCTGGTGCGTCGCGGCCGGTCCCGGGCCGCGGCCACCGGTGAGCTGTCCGGGTTGCTCGCCGCGGTCGGCATCGAGGACCCCGCACGGATCCTCGCGTCCCATCCCGGTGCCCTGTCCGGTGGTCAGCGGCAGCGGGTCTGCCTGGCCCTGGCCCTGGCCTGCGAGGTCGGCCTGCTGGTCGCCGACGAGCCCACCACCGCCCTGGACGTCGTCACCCAGGCCGCCGTGCTGGACCTGCTGCGGGACCGGACCGGCGGCACGGCCGGGCCCGCCCTGCTCTTCATCACCCACGACATCGCCGTCGCGGCCGCGCTCTGCGACGAGATCGCCGTGATGGATGCCGGTGTCGTGGTCGAGCAGGGCCCGGCCGGCGAGATCCTGGGCGCGCCGGCCCATCCGGTCACCCGCCGGCTGATCGGCTCGGCCCGGGACATCGAGCGGGACCTGCTGGCGGCCGTCGCGGCCGCCATGCCCGCCGCCGGTCGGGCGTGATGAGCACCGGGGGCACCGGGCTCGCGGGATCGCTCCAGGCGCGGGGGGTGCGACGGATGTACCGCCGGCGCCGGGGACCGGAGATGGTGCACGCCCTGGCCGGGGTCGACCTGACCGTGGCCGCCGGTGAACGGGTCGGCATCGTCGGATCCTCGGGCTCGGGCAAGTCGACCCTGCTCCGGCTGCTGCTCGCGCTCGAATCCGCGGACGCCGGCGAGATCTCCTTCGACGGGCGGGCGGTCCGGCCCGGCGGGATCCGGGCGTTGCGCTGGTACCGCCGGCAGGTCCAGTACGTCCCGCAGGACCCGGCCGGCTCGCTCGACCCGCGGCGCCGGGTGGCGGACCTGGTGGCCGAGCCGCTGCGCCGGCTGCAGGTCGCCGGCGATCATCGCGCCCGGGTGGCGGAGGTGCTGGCCGCGGTCGGCCTGGACCGGCAGTACCTCGCGCGCACGCCGCACCAGCTCAGCGGTGGGCAGTGCCAGCGGGTGGCGATCGCCCGGGCGCTGGCTCCGGGGGCCCGGCTGATCCTGGCCGACGAACCGGTCAGCGGGCTGGATCTGCCGCTGCGGCAGCAGGTGCTGGCGGTCCTCGGTGAGGTCTGCGCGACCGGCGGTACCGGTCTGGTCATCGTCACGCACGACCTGTCGGTGGTGTCCCGGCTGTGCGGCCGCGGCGTCGTCATGGACGCCGGACGCATCGTCGAGGATGCCGCCACCGCCGACCTGCTCACCCGGCCGCGGCATCCGGTGACCCGGCGCCTGCTCGACAGCATCCCGCGCCTGACGACCCCATGAGCGCCCGCACCCCGCCGCGGCCGACCGCCGTCGTCCGCACGTTGCTGGCGACCCAGTTCGCCTTCAACGTGGGCTTCTACGCCGTCGTGCCGTTCCTCGCGGTCCGGCTGCACGAGGACCTCGCGGCGACCGGCACCGCCATCGCGGTCACCCTCGCCGTCCGCACGTTCAGCCAGCAGGGGATGTTCGTCGTCGGCGGGGCGCTGGCCGACCGGTACGGCGCCCGCCGGGTCATGGTCGCCGGCACGGCCGTCCGCTCCCT
Organism: Nakamurella sp.; assembly: GCF_048594475.1. NCBI lineage: Bacteria > Bacillati > Actinomycetota > Actinomycetes > Nakamurellales > Nakamurellaceae > Nakamurella > Nakamurella sp. The sequence continues at coordinate 2,314 of NZ_JBMDXT010000333.1, forward strand.
CGGATACCTCGCCCTGGCCCTCGCCGGGTCCGTGCCCTGGATGATCGTCGCCGCCGCGCTGACCGGGATCGGTGGTGCGCTGTTCTCGCCGGCGCTGGAATCGCTGCTCGCCGCCGGCGGCACCGATCGGTCGGCGCCCGCCGGCCCCGCCGACGGCGGCCCCGACAAACCCTCTCGGGAGCGACTTTTCGCGCTGCTGGCGGTCTGCGGCGAGGTCGGCGCGGTGCTCGGGCCGGTGCTGGGGGCGCTGCTGCTGATGCACGGCTTCAGCGCGGTCGCGCTGGCCGGCGCCGCGCTGTTCGCCGTGGTCGGGGTGGTCCTGTGGCTCGTGCTGCCGCCGGGCCGGGCCCGCCGGCCCGGGCCGCGGGTCGATCGGGGGGCCGATCGGCCGGAGCCGCCGTCCTGGCGGGCCGCCCTGCGGGACCGGCGGTTCGTCGTCTTCTGCCTGGCCTACAGCAGCTACCTGCTCAGCTACAACCAGCTCTACGTCGCCCTGCCGGTCGAGCTCGACCGGATCAGCCCGGGCACCGGCACCGGAGCCGGTGATCGCGCGCTGGCCGGCCTGTTCCTGCTGGCCGCCGGGCTGATCGTCGTCGCCCAGCTGCCGGTGGCCGCGCTGACCCGGCGGCTGCCCGTCACCGTGAGCCTGCCGGCCGGTTTCCTGCTCATGGCAGCCGGTTTCGCCGTCGTCGCGGTGGTCGCGCCGCGGCCGCCGGTCGTCCCGCTGCTGCCCGCGATCGCCTGGGTCGTGCTGCTGACCCTCGGGCAGATGACGGTGGTGCCGGTGGCGATGGATCAGGTCGGACGGTTCGCCGGCCCCCGCCCGGCCGGCGCCTACTACGGCGCTCTGGCCACCGCTGGCGGCGTCGCGGTGCTGCTCGGGTCGCTGGTGACCGGGCCGTTCCTGGACGCGGCCCGCCACGCGGTGCCGGGGGCCGGCACGGCCTGGTGGCTAATGGCGCTGTTCCCGGCCGTCAGCGCCGTCGTGCTGGCAATGCTCTTCCGCCGGGCCCGGCCCCGGGCCTCCGATGATTCGCCCTCCGACCCCATCCCCACCTCCACGAGAAACGGACACCCATGATTCACCGCGGCACCTTTACGACCGGACGTCTGCGGACCGGCTCCCGCGCCGGCCTCGGCGCGCTCGTCCTGACCGGATCCCTGCTGCTCACCGGCTGTTTCGCCGCCCCGGCGGGTTCATCCGGCGGCCCGACCACCTCGTCCGGCGCCTCCGGGGGAGCCGGGTCGGCCGGGGAGCCGGGCGCCCGGGTCCGGGTGGCCCACCTGCTGCCGCCGCGATCGGGCCTGTCGCAGTTCAGCGACGACGCGTTCAAACTCGCCCGGTGGTCGACCGCCGAGACGCTCGTCGTGCTGGACGCCAACGGCGACGCCCAGCCCGCGCTGGCCACCGCCTGGGAGCAGGTGAACGACACCACCTGGACGTTCACGCTTCGCGAGGGCGTGAAGTTCCACGACGGCAAGGACTTCGACGCCGCCGCCGCGGTCACCGCGCTGACCGCGGCGACCAAGGCCTCGCCCAAGCCCCGCATCCTCGACGGCGTGGACCTGACGGTCGCCTCGGACGCCCCGAACACGCTCACGGTGACCACCGGGAAGGCCGATCCGCTGATCCCGCAACGGTTGTCGAGCCCCCAGCTGTCCATCCTGTCGCCCGACGCCTACGGCGCCACGGTCGATCCGATCATGCACGGCACCGGGCCGTTCGAGCTCGTCGCGGTGGACGGGACGACGTCGGCCACCCTGAACCGCTTCGACGGCTACTGGGGCGACAAGGCCGCGGCGCCCGGCATCGACGTCAGTTTCGTCCCCGACGGCACCGCCCGCGCCGCGGCGCTGCGCACCGGCACCGCCGACGTGGTCGAGGCCATCCCGGTGGCCCAGGCGGCGGTCGTCGACCCGAGCCTGATCCACGAGGTGCCGATGCCGCGGACCAACACGCTCTACCTGAACAACCGCACCGGGGTGTTCGCCGACCCGGCCGTCCGCGCCGCCGCCCGGGAAGCCATCGACCCGCAGGTGATCGTCGACCAGGTCTACGAGGGCCGGGCGGACGTCGCCAAGGGCCTGCTCGGCCCGGCGCTGCCGTGGTCGGCCGACCGCCCGCAACGGACGCAGACCGCCGCCGCGACCGACATCGCCGCCCGCAAGCCCACGATCACCGTGGGCACCTTCACCGACCGGGCCGAGCTGCCCGAGGTCGCCGTCCAACTGGAGCAGCAGCTCGAGGCGGCCGGGTTCGAGGTCGAGCAGGTCGTCCGCGAGTACAGCTACATCGAGCAGGACGCGCTGGCCGGCACGTTCGACGCCTTCATCCTGTCGCGGGGGACCGTCCTGGACTCCGGGGACCCGGTCGCCTACCTGTACTCGGACTTCTCCTGCCAGGGGTCGTTCAACATCTCGCAGTTCTGCAACCCGGACGTCGACGCGGCGCTGGCCACCGCGGCGGCCATCCCGGCGGGGCCCGAGCGTCGGGCCGCGATCCTGCAGGCCGAGAAGCTGATCCTGGAAGCCGACGCCGCGGTGCCGATGCTGCACGAGCGGGTCATCCAGGGCGAGCAGACCGACGTGACCGGCGCCGCGCGGGACCCGCGGGAGCGCACGCTGATCACCACCGACACCCGGGCCGGCTGACGTGACCGGCGGGCACCCGGACGGGCGGACGGGGGTAGCCACCCCGCCGAAGCAGGGGCCGGTCTCGGCTTCGGGTCCGGTCCCGGGCCCGAGTCACGGGCCGGTGCGCGGGCCGGTCGGACCGTCCGACGGAGCCCGCCCCGTCGATGCGCCCGTCGGCGGCGCCCGGCGCGCCCGGGCCGGATGGGCGGGCAGTCTGATCGCGCCGGCGTCCCGGATCGGCACCCTGTTCGGGGTGGTGGCGGTGGTCGGGCTGCTGCCCTGGTTCTCCGGGCGGGACCCGGCGCAGACGGTCCTACGCGCCCGGTCGGCCGAGCAGGAGGCGACCGCGGAGGCGCTGGCCGCCATCCGGGCCGACCTGGGGCTCGACGTCGGACCGGTGGATCTGGTGACCCGCTGGGTGTCCGGGGTGGTCCGCGGCGACTTCGGCAGTTCCTGGGTGAACGGCCGGCCGGTGCTGCCGGGCATGCTGACCGCGCTGTCGGTCTCGCTGACGCTCATGGTGTTCGCCGTCGCGGTGGCGCTGCTGGTCGCGGCGGCGATCGTGATCCCGGCGCTGGTCGCCGGTCTCCGGGGCCGGCCCGGCCGGACGTCCGGGGTCGTCGCCGCGACACTGACCGCGCTGCCGGAGTTCTTGCTGGCGTCGGTGCTGCTGCTGGTCGGCGCGGTCTGGCTCGGCTGGTTCCCGCCCTACGGCTGGTCCGGTCCGGCCTCCGCGGTGCTGCCCGCCCTGGCCCTGGGCCTGCCCGCCGGAGGGCTGATCGGCCGGCTGGCCGCGGACGCGGTCACGACTAGCTTCGCCGAGCGCTGGGTGCTCACCTGGGCCGTCGCCGGCTTCGGTCGCGCGGCGATCGCCGGGGCCGTGCTGCGCCGGGCCGTGCCGGGTTTGCTGCCGCAGATCGGTCTGGTCATGGTGGCCATCACCGGCGGCGCGGCCGCCGTCGAGGTGGTCTTCGCCATCCCCGGCCTGGGCCGGGCGGCGTTGGGTGCGGCCAACTCTCAGGACATCCCGGCCCTGCAGACGGCCGTGCTGCTGTTGCTCGTCCTGGGCATCGGGTTCGGTGTGCTGGCCGAGATCGGCCGGCGGCTGTTGCTGGGGCGGGCGCTGCGCGCCGGGGAGCTGCCGGTCCCGCCGGTGGCGCCGGGGTCCGGCCGGCGCGGGATGCTCGTGCCGGCGGTGATCCTGCTCGCCCTGGTGGTGATGGTTCTCGCCGGCATCGGGCGCGATCCGCTCATTTCGGCCCGGCCGCGGCTGGCGGCGCCGGGCGCCGGCCTGCCGTTCGGGGCCGACGCCAGTGGCCGCGACCTGCTGGCCCGGGTCGCCCACGGCGCGGTGGCGACGGTGGGCCTGGCCCTGGTCGTCACGATCGTCTGCACGGTGATCGGGTTGCTGTTCGGGCTGGTTCCGCGGCTGGCCGCCGGGCCGATCGAGGTCGCGAACGCGGCGCCCCCGATCATCACCGGGCTGCTGATCGCCGCGGTGCTGGGCGCGGGCCCGTTCGGCGCCGCGGTGGCGGTCACCATGGTCGGCTGGGCGCCGCTGGCCGCCCACACCGCGGCCCTGTCCGCCGAGGCCCGGGCCCAGCCCTACGTCCGGATCCTGCCGGTGCTCGGCGTCGGCCGGCCGCGGATCCTGTTCACCGCGGTGCTGCCGGCCGTGATCGGGCCGGTCGCCCGGCACGGCCTGCTCCGGCTGCCGGGCAACGCCCTGGCCCTGGCGGCCCTCGGCTTTCTGGGGTTGGGCTCCCAGCCGCCCACCCCGAACTGGGGTCTGGTCCTGGCCGAGGGGATGCCGTACGTGGAACGGGCGCCCTGGGTGGTCCTCGCCCCGATCGGTGCGCTGGTCGCGGTGTCGGTGCTGGCCGTGTCCGCCTCGGCGCTCGGCCCGCTGCGTCGCCGGCGGACGGGCTGAGCCGTCCGTCCGGGTCCTACCCGGCCAGGGCGGGGACCTCGGGTCCGGCCGGCCGTGCCGCGGGGCCGGCGGTCGCCGGTCCGCGCCGCGCGGCCACCGCCCGGCGCCGCCGTGGCCAGCCGGTGCACTGCACGATGACGACCGCCCCGAGCACCAGCAACGCGCCGACAGCCTGCGGGGCGGTGAGCGTCTCGCCGAAGACCAGCGCCGCGGAGGCGACGGTGACGACCGGCTCGAGGATGGACAGGATGGCCGCCTTGGACGGCCCGACCCGGACCAGGCCGGCGAAGAAACAGAGCACCGCCCCGACCGTGCTGATCGTCGCGATCGCCACCAGCCACCACCAGCCGGCCGGGGCGAACCCGAGATCGGTGGTGCCGCGGACGGTCCCGGCGACCGCGAAGGTGCCGAAGGCCCCGCAGCAGACCAGCGCGGACAGGGCCAGCGGGGGCAGGTCGGCAGTCAGGCCGTCGCCGACGAGGATGTAGACCGAATACGTCAGCGCCGCGCCCAGGGCCAGCAGGGCCCCGGTCAGGTCGAAGCCGCCGGACGCGGCCCCGGCCAGCACCAGCCCGATCCCCGCCAGCGCCGTGACCAGCGCGCTGCACCGGCGCACCGAGGCCCGCTCGCGGCGCAGCAGGATCGCGCCGGCCATGACCAGGACCGGGTACACGTAGAGGATCAGCGCGACCAGGGATGCGTCGAGGCGGGTCAGGGCGGAGAAGTAGAGCCCGGCCTGCAGGGCGAACCCGGCCGCCCCCATGACCAGGCCGATGACGATCGACCGGCCCCGCACGTGCCGGAACGACCCGCGGGCGAGCGCGAGCGCGAGCAGCACCGCGCCGGCGAGCCCGAACCGCACCAGCAACAGGGCGTCCACCGACACCCCCTGGTCGTAGGCGAGCTTGGCGAACACGGCCATGACGCCGTAGCCGGCGGCGGAGATCAGACACAGTGCGGTACGCACCGGACGATCATTGAACGGGCAATCGTTCACGTCCATCGCGAGTTCGTACACACCAATGTGTAGCTACAGTGAACAGATGCTCGATCTGCACCGGTTGCGCCTGCTGCGCGAGGTGGCCGCCCGCGGCACCGTCCACGCGGCGGCCCGGGCCCTGGGCTACACGCCCAGCGCGATCTCCCAGCAGCTGGCGGTCCTGGAACGGGAGGCGGGCGCCCCGCTGCTGGAGCGGGTCGGGCGCAACGTCCGGGTGACCGACGCGGGGGCGGTGCTCGTCCGGCACGCCGAGTCGCTGCTGGCCGGGGTCGAGGCCGCCGAGGCCGAGCTGGCCGCGGTCGCCGCCGGTCGGGCCGCCGGGGTGGTGCGGGTCGGGGCGTTCCAGTCCGCCTTCCTGGGGATCGTCGTGCCGGCGGTCCGGTCGCTGACCGCCAGCCATCCGGACATCCGGGTGACCGCCACCGAGATCGAGGTGGAGGAGGCCGCCCCCGCGCTGCGCCTGCAGCAGCTGGACGCGGTGGTCGGCGACGAGTACTCCGGGCAGCCCCGCGCCGTGCACGCCGACCTGCACCGGGAACCGCTGCTGCGCGAGCAGATCCGGCTGGTGCTGCCCGCCGACCATCCCGCGGCGGCCGCCGGGCGGGTGCGGCTGGCCGTGCTGGCCGGGATGTCGTGGTCGGCGTCGCAGCCGGGCACCGGCCACCGGGAGATGCACATCCGGGCCTGCCGCGAGCTCGGCGGTTTCGAGCCGGACCTGCGGTACAGCTCCGACGACTTCTTCACCCAGCTCGAACTCGTCCGGGCGGCCGGCGCCGCGGCCCTGATGCCCGAACTCGGCCTGGCCCATTCCAGCGCCGACGTGGCGGTCCGGTCGATCGCGGACGGTGCCGTCGGGCGGGAGGTCTTCCTGCTCACCCGCGCCGCCCGGACGCCGGCCGTCGGGGCGGTGGCCGGGGCGCTGCGGCGGGCCGTGGCGGGTCAGCGGGTCGTGCTCGCACCGCCCGCTCCCTGATCGGGGGCGTCCGGCCGGGGCGTCCGGCGGCCGGCCGGACGGCGGTGGGAGCCGGGTGCCGGCGCGTGGCCGGCGACCGGGTCAGCCGCGGCCGCCCGGCACCGGGACCACCAGGACCGGCCCGGTGGCGGCGGCGATGAGCTCGTGACTGGTCGACCCGAGGACGAGGCCGGCGAGGGAGCCGTGCCCCCGGCTGCCGACCACGGTCACCTGGGGCGGGACCGAACCGGTCAGCTCGGCGAAGCGGGCCAGGCACCGGGCCGGCCGGCCGTTCATCAGCCGGGCGTGCACGGTCACCTCCGGATACTTGGCCGCCCAGCCGGCGAGCTGCTCGGACAGCACCGCCTCGTCCTCCTCCAGCTCGACCGCGAGCGGGCGGACCGGACGCCGGGCGAAGCCCTGATGCGCGACCAGCCGATCCCCGGCCAGCACCGCGATCAGCTCGACACCCCGCCGGGCGGCCTCGTCGAAGGCCAGATCCAGCGCGGGCTGGCTGCTGCCCAGCGGATCGACGCCGACCAGTACCGGTCCCGTCATCGGGATCTCGGCCCCCGCGGGCAGGGGCACCACCGCGACCGGCGATTCGCCGCGGGCGGCCAGATGCAGGGCCACCGACCCGGTGAGCACCTCGGGCAGCCGGCCGGAGCCGCGGTTGCCGACCACGGTCATCACCGCCGACCGGCTGGCCTGCACCAGCGCCGGCCGCGGGTCGCACAGCCGGTACTCGCCCTCGACGGTCAGGCCCGGATGCCGGTCCTGCAGCCGCCCGACCACGCCGTCCACCAGCGCCTGCCCGATCGCCGGCCAGCCGGCGGTGTACTCACCGGCCTCCGGGACCCCGGGCAGCCCGGCCGGGTACGGCCGGAACGCGGTCAGCACGTGCAGCGTCGCGTGCCGGCGAGCCGCCTCGTGGGCGGCCCAGTCGGCGGCGTGCGCCGACTCCGCAGATCCGTCGACGCCGACCACGACGACCGACGACACCGTTGCGGACATCATCGTCCCCTTCCGTGAGGTTCGCGGGACCGCTCAGCCCAGCCGGGCCGCGACGAGCCGGCCGACCATCTCGGGCAGGGCCTCGTCGTGGATCGATCCGCGGAGCTCGTGCATCGCCCGGATCGACGCCAGGTGGATCTGCCGCGCGGAACAGGTGCCGTCGAACTGGCGGGTGAGCTGCAGGATGGTCGGCCCGAGGAGCCGGGCGAGGTCCTCCTCCCGATCCCGGTGGATCGGGAGGTGCGCCGGCCGCCGGGCGGTGCCGGTCACCATGTGGAATCACCCCGCAGGACCACGTCGGAGCCGCCGTCGACGAAGACGACCTGACCGCACAGGTGAGTGTTCTCGGTGCTGGTCAGCCAGGCGATGAGGGACGCGCAGGCGGCCGGCTCGGCGACCCCGTGCAACGGCATCGGCACGAGCTCGAGCAGGCCGGCGGTCGCCTCCGGCGTGCTGATCAGCTCCGCGGTCATGGGCGTGCGGATGATGCCCGGGGCGATCGCGTTGAGCGGGATCCCGGCGCCGGCCCAGTCCGCGGTCGCGGCGTGCCGGCGGATCCACCGGGCGAGCGCGCGCTTGCTGGTGGCGTAGATCGTCTCGCCGCCACCGCGGGCGAGCTTGCCGGCGAGCTCCATGGCGTCCGCTTCGGTGCCCTCCAGCAGGGTCCGCTCCAGTTGCTCGTCGACCGGCATCAGGGAGGCCATCGACACCGTCGCGACCGCGCGCGGGTTCGGCGACCGCAGCAGCAGGGGGCGCAGGCCCTCCAGGGTGGCCACGGCGCCGTAGTAGTTGACCGCGACGGTCGCGGCGGTCGGCGTGGCCAGCCCGGCATTGGCGACGACGGCATCGACGTGCCCGCCGCTGCGCGCGGTCACCCCGGCCACCATGGCCGCCCGCCCGGCCTCGGTGGACAGGTCGGCGACCACCTCGGCATGGTGCCGATCCACCCCGATCACGACGTCGCCGCGCGCCCGCAACCGGGTGGCGGTGGCCAGTCCGATCCCCGAGGCCGATCCGGTGATGACGTACGTACGCATGGGCTTCTCCGATCACGCGAGCACCTCCAGCGTGATCGGACCGGGCCCGGCGACCCAGGGCCGATGGTCCCGAACCGCCGGCCGGGTCGGCGTGCCGGGCGGGCGTCTCAGCGGGGTCGGCCGACCAGGGTGCGGGTGCCGTCCCGCCAGACCACCAGCCCGGTCCGGCCCGGCCGGGTGGCCAGCCAGTCCGCGGCCTCGGGCCCGCGGGCGTAGGCCGCGGTCGCGTCGATGTCGGCCCAGGTCAGATCGGTGCCGACGACGGTCACCGCGGCGACCGCGGCCGGCGCACGCCCGGTCCGGGCATCGACCAGGTGGGCGCCCCGGTGGGCGGTGCCGGAGGTCGCGACCGCCCCGGTCCGGATCGGCACGACGGCCAGCACCCGGCTCGGGTCGAACGGGTCCTCGATGCCGATCCGCCACGGAGGCGCACCCGGCCGGTCGGCCCGGCAGGTCAGGTCACCCCCGGCGGACAGGCAGAAGTCGGTGTCCGGCAGTTCCCGCAACGCCGCCGCCGCCCGCTCGACCGCCCATCCCTTCACCACCCCGCTCGGATCCAGGACCGGGGCGCCGTCCGGACCCGGCCGCCGCACCGCGAAGGCGCCGCCCGACTGCGCCTCGGCCAGCTCGCCCAGCGCCAGCACCTCCGCGACCTCCGGCGGGCAGTCGGCCGGTCCGACCTCACCCCGGCCCAGGCGGGAGATCACCGAATCCGGCCGGTAGGTGCTGAACACCAGGTCGGCCTCCCGCAGGCTCGCCATCACGTGGATCCAGGCCGACCGCCCGGCCTCGTCGGCGGCGTGCCGGCCGCGCAGGGCCAGGCTGATCGGCATGCCCATGACGTGCGCGACCGACCGGACGATCGGCTCGGTCCCGGGGTCCACCGGCGTCGTGGCGGTCACCGCCCGGCCTGGTCCAGCGCGCTCTGCAGCGACTGGACGTACCCCTCGCTGGTGATGGTGGCGCCGCTGACCATGTCGATCGACGCGCTCTGCGCGGAGATCGTCTCGTCGATCAGGATCGGCAGGGCCCGCGCGTTGATCTGCTGGTCCTTGCCGTTCTCGTGCGGGTACTGGACCACCGAGACGTCGGTGATCCGGCCGGCCTCGACGGTGATCTGTACCTGGACCGGACCCCACCTGGTCTGGGCGACCGAACCGGTCACCGTCGACGCGGCCGGCGCCGCCGGCGTCGATCCGGCGCTCGTGGACCCTGCTGCGGTGGTCGGGGCGGCCGTGCTCGGGGCCGATCCCGGGGCGGAGGGGGTGGTGATCCCCCCACCGGTCGAGCCGGTGGAGCCGGACGACCCCGCGCCGGCCGTCGCGGCGCTGCCGGCGGTGGTCGCCGGCGATCCGCCGCTGATCGGTGCGATCGCCGCGCTGTCCGCGGTGGTCGTCATCCGCGAGGACGTCGAGGTGTGGTAGCCGAAGAGCAGGATCAGCACGGTCAGCGTGCTCATCGACCACAGCACGATGCGTTTCATTCGGGTCACCAGCCAAAGGATTCGGTGTGGATGTGGTCGGCGGGCACCCCGGCCGCCCGCGCGGAGCGGGCGACGTCGGCGGTCCAGGCCTCGGGCCCGCAGATGAAGACGTCGTGCTCGTCGACGCGCGGGACGAGCGCCCGGAGGGCGGCCTCGTCGTCGATCGCGGGCACGCCGGACCCGAGCCACGACCCCGGTGAGCGCCGGTGTCCCGGCAACCGGACCACGCGAAGCCCACGGGTCGCGTGCAGCGACCGGAACTCCTCGTCGAACAGCGGCCGGTCGGTGAACCGGTGGATCAGGACCGCCTCGTCCGGGCCGTAGTCCAGCGATTCGGCCAGGGCCCGCAGCGGGGTGATCCCCACGCCGGCGCCGATCAGGGCCACCCGGCGCCGGGTGCGGGCCCGGGCGGAGAGCCGCCCGTACGGGCCCTCGACCAGGACCCGCGTACCCGGCCGCAGGTGCAGGAGGGCTCCGCTGCCGTCGCCGACCACCTTGGCGGTGAACCGCATCGCCCCGCCGGCCGGGGCGGCCGACAAGGAGTACGGGTGCGCCCGCAGCCAGCCGCGCCCGGTCAGGAAGCGGAAGGTGAAGAACTGGCCGGCCTCGGGACGGGGGCCGCGGTCGCGCCCGGACAGGTGGACGGACACCACCCCGGGGGCCTCGACGACGACGCCGGTGACCCGTAGCCCGTACCGGGCGCTGCGGAGCAGCGGCAGGCCGACCCGCCAGATCAGCACGGCACCGGCGGTGACGATCCAGGCCGTCCACCAGAACACCGTGCGGGCCGTCGAGGCCAGGAACTCCTGGCCGGTCCAGAGCTGGTGCGGCAGCGCGAGGAAGACGCCGAGGTAGGCATACAGGTGCAACAGGTGCCAGGACTCGTACCGCAGGCGACGGCGGGCGGCGCGGACGCTGGTCACCACGACCATCACCAGGCAGGCCGTGCCGGCGACCGCCAGCAGCATGCCGGGGTAGTCGACGGTGAGGGTCCAGAACGTACCGACGGACGCCCGCAACCGGCCGTCCGCGTATCCCAGGGTGATCAGCCCGATGTGCGCGAGCATCAGGGTGAACGAGGTGAAGCCGACCAGCCGGTGCAGGCGGGTGAGGCGGTCCTGCCCGAAGGCGTGCTCGAGCGTCGGGATCCGCGCCATCAGCAGGACCTGCGCCAGCAGGAGGACCGAGGCGACCAGCCCGGTCAACCGGCCGGTCGAATCCAGCGCCGTCGGCAGGGTCGCCAGATCCTGGAAACCGCCGCCGGCCGCCCACCAGTACGCCACGAGGAGCAGCGCCGACCACAGAAGCACGATCGCGCCGAGCCGGACCGCGGCGTCGAGCCGGGCCCGCGTGCCGTCGACCGGGCGGATGCCGTCCACAGGTGGGGTGCCCGGCACCGGCGGTCGGGCCGTCACGGCGGTCATGCCATTGCTCGCTCGGACATGGGGGTCCCTCGGATGTCGACGGACCGCAGGCGGATGCTTGCGGATTCAACAATCCTCGGTGGGGCAGGTCAGAGTTTTCTCAAACCGGCCGGTTTCCGGCCATCTGCACAGCAGACCCACAGGCCGTGCGCCCGCCCCGCTGATCATCTCGGCGATTCGTCCCCGGAAGGCCGGCGATTGCGGCGAGTTGATCCGCGGCGCATGCGGTCCGACCGGCGGGTCAGCCCCGCCCGGGACCGGCCGGACCGTGCCCGTCGGGGCGTCCGCCCGGCGGCCCGGCAAGCGGAGCACCCAGCCGGCCGTCCAGCCGGCCGTCCAGCGGGCCGCGCATCACCTGCTCCGTCCCCGGCCCGACCCGCGGCGGCCCGTCGTGACCCACCTGGCCGGCCACCCCGACGGTGGCCGCGGCGACGGTGACGGCGGCGGCGATCAGGAGCGGCATCCGGTGCCGGGCGGCGGTGCGGTAGGTGTGCCGAGCACCCAGCCGGGCCCGGCGCAGCGCTCGGCGGGTCAGGGTGGCGGCCATCGGCAGGCCCTTCTGCTCGATCCGGTGCGGATGCGGCCGGGGGCCGGCCCGGATCGCCCGGCCGGCGCGGAACCCGGACCCGTCCAGGGTGGCCGTCCGTGCTCAGAGCCGTCTCAGATCCCGTCGGCCCGGCGCCGGGTGACGACGTACGCGACGGTACCGGCGGCCAAGACCGCCGTGCCGGCCAGCACCGACGACGCCGGCAGGAAGCAGGCCAACCCCAGGCAGCCCGCCAGGCCGAGCACCGGCACCGCGCGCGGTGGTCGCCCTTCGTCAAGGGTGAGCGTCCGGGCGGCCGCGTTCGCGACCGCGTAGTAGGCCAGCACGCCGAACGAGGAGAAGCCGATCGCGCCGCGCACGTCGACGGTCGCGGCCAGGACGGCGACCACCGCGCCG
>NZ_JBMDXT010000334.1:0-7900 GCF_048594475.1 Nakamurella sp.
CCAGGACGCGCTGCACCGGGCGTACGACGAGTCGGGGCAGATGCTGATGCACCTGCAGGCCGCGGCCGAGTACGACTCGTTCGCCCGCTCGCTCACCATCGGCCCGGAGACCAAGATCATGCGGTTCCGGCCCGAACTGCCGATGCACGACCGGTACGAGGTCTCGCACAACTTCCTGCCGCCCGAGGCGGGCATGGAGATCCTGACGCTGTCCCGGACCATCAACGCGTTCTTCCGGTGGGAGTTCAACTCCTGCGAGGCGCTGGTCACCGGCACCACGGTCAAGCCGATCGACTACGCCAACGCCTGCCCGGACATCGCCATCACCTCGCTGCACTACTACTTCCCGTGGGCGATCACCCAACTGGTGTCCTGGTCGGTGTTCTGCGCGGTCACGGGCCGCAAGCCGCGCGTGGACACCAACTCGCGGGCCTGGTACGACGTGGCCGACGACCCGTCGCTGAGCTGGGCGGACAAGCTGGGCCGCTACGCGCTGATGTCGGACCAGTACTTCGAGGCCGACCGGTACCGCGAGTTCTGCTCGACCGCGCTCGCCTCGCTGCCCGGGATCGTCTACGACTGGATCACCTCCGGGGACTTCGACGCGCTGCTGGTGGAGACCGTGCGGGCCACCTACCCGCCGCACGAGCACGAGCGGTTCCTGGCCCATTTCCGCGGATTGATCGGGTTGTGGGTCAGCGACCAGCGGTAGCGCGCGCCGGCCGGCGGGTGGTGTCGACCGTCGCCGGGGCGCTGGTCGTCACCGGCCTGGCCACCGCCTGCGGGGCCGCCACCTCCATGGCCTCACCGGACGTGGTCATCGCACGGGCGCGCTGACCGCGCGCCGGCGGACCAGCCCTGCGCTCAGCAGGTGGTGCCGTCGGCCGGCAGCGTCAGGGACACCAGGTAATCGGTGCCGATCTCGTCCGCGCACTGGTTGCCGGCGGTCAGGTAGGCGGTGTGGTTCGTGCCGTCCACCGTGAGCAGCCGGGCGTCGAGCGTGCCGGCCAGGTTGACTCCCGCCTGGTACGGCGTCGCCGGATCGTGGGTGGTCGAGATGACCAGCACCTGCGGCAGCCCGGGGACGTCGGTGACCGGTTGCAGCGCCGTGGTCGGCACCGGCCAGAAGTCGCACGGGTCCTTCACCGCGGCCGGCGGGTCGCCGCTGGCCAGGAACGGCGCCGCGGCGGCCGACTTGTCGGCCAGCTGCTGGGCCTGCGCCGGATCGATCGTCCGCGAGCCGTCGATGCAGCCGATCCCCAGGAACGCGTCCTGGATGTTGCTGTAGTGGCCCGCCGAGTCCCGCCCCAGGTACGAATCGGCCAACGCCATCAGACCGGACCCGTCCCCGGCGGCCAGGCCGGTCAGCCCGTCGGTCAGCTGGGTCCACAGCGACTCGCTGTACAGCGCGGTGAAGGTGCCCGTGGTCGCGTCGTTGAAGGTGAGCACCCGCCCGTCGGCCAGGGGCAACGGCGTGTCCAGCAGCGGCCGGACGAGCGCCTGGTAGGCCGCGGTCGCGCCGGCCGGGTCGGTGCCCAGCGGGCAGGTCGGCTTCTTGGCGCACGCGGCGGCGAAGTCCTCGAACGCCTGCTGGAAACCCTCGGCCTGGCCCAGGGACGAGGCCACCGGGTCCTCGTTCGGGTCGACCGCGCCGTCCAGGATCATCGCCCGGACGTTGCCGGGGAACTGCCGGGCGTACTCGGTGCCGATGGACGTGCCGTAGGACCAGCCGATGTAGTTCAGCCCGCGGTCGCCCAGCGCCGCCCGCAGCACGTCGACGTCCTTGGCCACGGTCCCGGTGCCCACGTTGGCCAGGAACGTGGGGCCGTCGACGCCCTCCGGCGGGCCGGACAGCGCGGCGCAGCCCTGGGCCAGTTGCTGGGCCAACGCGTCGGCCGCGGCGATCTCCTCGGGGGTCCGGGTGCGGGTGGTGACCGCCCGGGCGGCGTCGCGCTGCGCATCGGTCTGGCACCGGATCTCGGGACTGGAGAAGCCCACCCCGCGCGGGTCGAACCCGATCAGGTCGAATTCCTTGTTCAGCTCGGTGGCCAGGCCGAACGCGCCCAGGTAGGCCGCGTTCTCCACGCCGGAACCACCCGGGCCGCCCGGGTTGGTGACCACCGAACCGATGCGGCCGGCCCGGTCGGTCGCCTGCTTGCGCAGGACCTTGAGCGTGATCGTCGGGCCGCCCGGGTCGGCGTAGGACAGCGGGACGGTCAGGTCGGCGCACTGCAGCGAGGCCGACCGGTAGACCTTGGTGTCCTCCGAGGTGGCCAGGTCGGCGCAGGACCCCCAGTCCAGCTGCTGGCCGTAGAACGTCTCCAGGCCCGCGGGCACGGGCGCCTCCCCGGTCGGTCCGCCCGCGGCGCTGCCGGCGGCCGTCCCGCCGGAGGGCGCGTTGCTCGGCGTGGTGATCCCGGTCGCCCCGGACGATCCCGGGGTCGTCCCGGGGGTGCGGGTCGACACGGTGGCGCCGCCCGGCGTCGGGGTACCGGCCACGGGGGCGGAGCACGCCACGAGGACGGCGGCGGTGGCCAGGACGAGGGTGGCCGACAGGCACCGTCGAGCGCGCGAAGTCACCCGACGATCATGCCATCGGCGGCGTTCCCGCCCGGTGAGCCGGCGCGGCCGGCCGAGCGGCGGCCCCACGACCCCTAGCGGTCGCGCCAGGCGGCGTCCTCGGCGTCCTTGCGCTGCTCGCGCTCACGGATGATCTGCAGCGCGTTCGCCGCCTCCTCGGCCGTGTCGAACGGGCCGAGCAGCTCCTTGGCCTTGCTGACGCCCTCGGGCTCGACCTGGCCGGTCTTGATGTTGTAGTAGAAGCCCTTGCTCTGACCGATCTCGTCACCCATACCCAGCAGCCTGCCATGGCCGGCCGCCGGACGCCGGGACCGCCCCGCTGCTCAGGCGGGCTCGACGACGAACCGGTTGGTCGCCGGGTCGGCCGAGACCAGCCGGACGCTGATCACCGACCCCTCGACGAGACCGTCCGGCGGGCAGTGCGCCCGGACCGGCGGTTCGTGCAGGATCACGATGGCCCGGTCCTTGGCCGGTTCGAGCTGCAACACGGTGGCGGTGAACGTCTCGCCCTCCCGCCCGTGCAGGACGAACACCGACACCGCGCCCGCGCAGGCCTTGGCCAGCTCGGCGGCCTTGCGGTCGGCCGCCGTCATCGTCGCGGGCAGGTCGGGCAGCGCCGCCCTGGCCCAGTCCGGCACCGGGCGGCCGGCGTGCAGGGCCAGGCACACCTCGGTCGCGTAGCGGTCGGCGAGCCGCCGCAGCGGCGCCGTGACGTGCGCATACGGGCCACCCACCCCGCCGTGGTCGGGCCGGGCCGGCGGCGCCCCGTCGAACGCGGTGTACCCGGCGCCGCGCAACAGCCGCACCGCGTCCTCCAGGAAGGCGGCGTCCCGGGGCCGGCTGCCGTCCAGGCCGGCGATCACCTCGGACACCGGCATCGATTCGGGCCAGGGGATGCCCAGCGCGGCCGTCGCCCGGCGCAGCAGGTCGACCTGCTCGGCGGTGGGCGTCGGCAGCGTGCGCAGCAGCCCCACCCCGCCGTCGAGCATCAGGCGGGCCGCGCAGATCCCGGTCAGCAGGCTGATCTCGGCGTTGTGCCGCTCGATCGCGAGCACCGCCCGGCGTTCCAGGGTCCAGCGCCCGTCCGGCCCGCGGACCACCTCGGTGTCCGGGATGTCCAGGCTCAGCGCGCCGCGGCGGCGGGCCAGCGTCTCCCGCAGGGCACCGATCTCGGGCAGCAGCGCGATCGACGGGTGCAGGTCGCCGGCGTCCGCGGCCTGCTGGGCCGACGGGTAGTCCAGCTGCGCCACCGAGCGCACGAACGCCCGCCGCACATCCACCTCGACCGGTTCGCCGGCGGCGTCCAGCGCGATCGTCCACACGACGGCCGGCCGCACCACCCCGGGCAGCAGGCTGGCGGCGCCCTCGGACAGCTCGACCGGATGCAGCGGCGTGGACCGGTCCGGGCTGTAGAGCGTCGCGCCCCGGCGCCAGGTCTCCTGCGCCAGCGGCCCGGCCGGGGCCACGAACCGGGCGACGTCGGCGATGGCGTACCGGACCAGATACCCGCCGGCAGCCTCACCCCCACCCGGCTGGTCGTCGCCGGCGGCGCCGGCGCCGGCGGGGGGGTCGGTGCCGCCGGCACCGCCGGTGGCGTTCGTGTCCCGGGCCTCGCCGGGCCGACGGGACAGGTGCACCGCCTGGTCCAGGTCGCGGGAACCGGGCGGGTCCAGCGTCACGAACGCGACGTCGAGCAGCACCGGGTCGCCGGGCGGCGGGGCGCCGGGTCCCGGTGCCGGGTGGCCGGCCACGGCGCCGTTCGTAGCGCCGTCCGCGGCGCCGGCGGCGGCCCGGGCCTGAGCCACGGCGTCGGCCGGGTAGCCGTCGGGGATGCCCAGGGCAGCGCGGATCGCATCGAAGTCGATGGCCTTGGGCGGGGCCACGATCGTCCGGGCCGGCATCGGGTCAGGCTAGCCGTCAGGCCAGCACGCCGTCGGCGCGGGCGACCGACGGCGTTCCGGGTCGGGCGAAGACGTCGAGGCGGAAGTCCTCCTCGGTGTGGGCGGCCAGGGTGATCAGTCCCGGCTCGGCGGCCAGGGCGGCGTGCACCTCGTCACCGGTCAACGGGTAGCCGGCCGCCGGGTGCCGCCAGTGGCACGCCAGCACCACCCCGTCCGGGGTCAGCGCGCTCACGGTGCGCTCGATCACCCGGGACAGGTCGACGTGGTCCAGGTAGTAGCCGACCTCGGACAGCACCACGAGGTCGAAGTCCCCGTCCGGCCACTGGTCGGGCAGCGTCAGCCGGCGGACGTCGACGTGATCCTGCCCGGCCAGGCGCTGCGTGACCCGGGCCAGCGGTTCGGCCGCGATGTCGGCGGCCAGGTAGCGGTCGCAGCGCGGCGCCAGCAGCTCGGTGAGCAGGCCGACGGCGCACCCCGGCTCGAACGCCGACCGGAACCGGGCCCGCGGCAGCGCGGCGGCGGTCAAGGCCCGCTTGCGTTCCTCGTACCAGGACCCGCCCAGCCGCCAGGGGTCGTCGGCGGCCCGGTAGAGCTCGGTGAAGTAGCCGGCGGTCAACGACCGGCGCACCGGCAGGAACAGCTCGTGCGCCCGGTCGCCCCGCTCGATCGCGTCCGGACCGAGGGCGGCCCGGTCCTGGGGCGCCGGCCCGAGCGGACCGATCTGGCTCCGGTGCTCCCGCACCGCGCGGCGCTTGGCCAGCACCTCGGCGTCGGTCAGCCGCAGGACGGCCAGCCGCGACGGGTGCACGCGCGGATCGTCGCGCCGCAGCCAGGACCAGCCCCGCACCGGGAACTCGGCCACCGCCGCGCCGGTGGCGGCGCCGGCCGTCTGGGCGGCCCGGGCGACGGCCCGGTGGTCCGGCCCGCCGTCGTCGCGCCAGGTGGTCACGATCAACGCCCGGTCGCCGGCGGCGCCGACCGCGTCCCGGACCGCCGCGACCAGGTCGGGGACGTGGTCGGCCAGGGCCCCGTGCGGCAGACCCAACCGGCGCAGCCCGGCGCCGGGCGCCAGGGTGCGGACGGCCCGAGCGGTCTCGTCGCGATGGAGGGCCCACAGTCGCTCGGGCGGGTGGGTCGGTGAGTCGGGGTGGGTCCGTTCCCCGTTGCTGGCCACCACGATCTCGACCGGCGTCCCGCGATCGTGCACCCGGCGGATCAGCCCGCCTGCGCCCAGCACCTCGTCCGGGGGCTGGGCCGACACGACCACCAACCGGTCCACCGTGGCCAGGTCGAGCGCGGCGGCATCGCGGTCCGGGGCGTCGGGCGCGCGGGGATCCGAGGTCGCGGTCATCCGCCACGAGTGCCCCGGGCGATCATGGACGAAACCGCCCGGCCGGCCGGTCGGGCCCGATCGGGGGACGACAATCGAGCCGATGAAACACGATTCGCCGCTCCGGCGGCCCGCGCGCCCGCGACCCGCCGGGGACCGGCCCGGCTGGCGCCGGGTGCTCGCCGAGGACTTCACCCGACCGGTGCCGGTCGGCGGCTTCGTCGCCGACGCCACGGGCACCCTGACCGCGGCCGGCGCGGCCGGCCACGCCGCCTACGGCCCCGACGGGGCGGCCGGCACCGAGATCCGGGTCTATCCCGACGGCTGGCCGACCACGCACCGCAACGGGATCTGGGCGCCGTCCCGGACGCTGAGCGTCCGCACCGACGTCGCCGGCGCCGACGGCGTGCTGGACATCCACCACCACACCGCCGTTCCGGGGCCCGGGTCCGGCGGGCCGGGCGGCTCCGGCGCCCGGCCGCTCGGCGCGGCGGTCTGGTTCCCGCTGCCCGCCTTCGGCGGGGCGTTCCGGATCGGTCCGTACCTGCTGATCGAGTACCGCGCCCGCTCCGTCGGCTTCGCCGCGGGCGCGCCGTCGCACTTCCACGGCGTGCCGCTGCTGATCGACTCCCGCAGCGTCGAGCTCTGGCGCGCGGGCGGCGAGCTGAACTGGTTCGAGGCGGATCTGCGGCCCGACGGCCCCGTCGCCGGGTGGTACCACCGGGCGGACCCGGCCGGCAGCAAGGAGCGGGTCGCCGGCCCGCCCGGCGCGGTGCTGGGCGACTGGCACGTCTACACCATCGAGTGGTCCCCCGGCCGGGTGCGCTTCGGCTGCGACGGTGACATCTGCCTGGACACCGCCACGATGACGCCGACCGCCCCGCTGGCCTTCCTGATCCAGTCCGAACCCGTCCCCCCCGGACCCGATCCGGCGACCGAGGGTCACCTGCAGGTCGACTGGATCACCGTCCACCGGTACGCGGGCTGACGCCCGCGGCGCGCCGGGCGCGGGGCCGGACGGACAGGGGTGGATGAGCCCGCCTGTAAGCCGGGTTCTGTTCCCGGGCGCCTCGCGGCGATCCCGTTCGGCGACCATCCATCTCGACGTACCGTCGCCGGCACGCTCCAGCGGTCCACCCGCAGGCTCGGGCGGGCCGCCCTCGAACGCCTGCGCACCGCATCCGGACCGGTGTGGTCCGGGCACGGCTTTTCGACCTTGCTCCGGGTGGGGTTTACCGAGCCGCCCCGGTCACCCGGGGCGCTGGTGGTCTCTTACACCACCGTTTCACCCTCACCAGGCACCCGAAGGTGCCGGCGGCCTGTTCTCTGTGGCACTGTCCCGCGGCTCGCGCCGGGTTGCCGTTAGCAACCACCCTGCCCTGTGGAGCCCGGACTTTCCTCGACCGCCCGGCCGGACCGGGGTCCGGACGACGCGGCCGCGGTCGCCCGGCGGACTCATCCGCGCAAATCGTACGCCAGGCCGGCCCGGACCTCGTCGTCCGACGTGGGCCCGAAGTCCCGGTAGCCCTGGCCCACCGATCCGAACGGCACCGGGCACCGCGCGCAGAGCACGTCGTCGACGTCCGGGCACTCGCGCAGCCGCGCGCAGCTGTCCGCCGCCCCGACCGGGACCGCGACCAGTACCCGGGCCGGCCGAAGCCGGCGGACCGCCGCGACGGCCGCCCGCATCGTGGAGCCGGTGGCCAACCCGTCGTCGACCACGACCACGGCCCGTCCCCGGATCACCGGCGGCGGCCGGTCGCCGCGGTAGGCCGACATCCGCCGGTGCAGTTCGGTCAGTTCCCGGTCCAGCACGCCGGCGAAGACCGCCGCCGGGAGCCGCAGCCGGTCGAGCACGAGCTCGTTCCGGACCACTTCCACCACCCCGAGGGCGTCGAGGGCCGCACCCGTCGGTCCGCCCGGCCCGCCGGACCCATCCGGCTCGCCGGCACCCGCCACCGCGCTCGCGCCCGCCACCGCCGCGACCGCGCCCATCGCCAGCTCCGGCTGCCCGGGCACACCGATCTTGCGCACGAGCAGCACGTCCAGCGGCGCCCGCACGGCCCGGGCTACCGGAACCGCGACCGGG
>NZ_JBMDXT010000335.1:0-5708 GCF_048594475.1 Nakamurella sp.
ATCCGCGACCCCGGCGCGGTCGCGTTCCTCGAGGGCCTGACGCTGGAGTGCGACGAGGCGCAGGTCGGCCTGCTGCTGGTCCCCGCGCGGCCCGGTTCGGAGGACGTCGCCGGGGTCACCCGGGCCGCCGTCGACGGCTTCGTCGTCTACTCGATGCCCGACGACGACCCCCACCTGACGGCCGCGCTCGCCCGGCCGGTCCCCTCGGTGATCTGCGACCAGCCCAGCTTCCCCGGCACCGATGCGGTGGGGATCGACGACAAGGCCGCGATCCGGCAGATCGCCGAGCACCTGCTCCGGCTCGGCCACCGCCGGATCGGTGTGATCTGCATGCGGTTGGGGCGGGCCCGGCTGGACGGACCGGTGCCCATCGAGCGGCAGACCGCCGCGCGCTATCACGTGCAGCGCAACCGGCTCGCCGGCCTGCGGGACGCGTGCACCGCGGCCGGCGTGGCCTGGGACCGGATCCCGGTGGTCGAGCGGTTCGAGCACACGGTGGAGGCGGGGGCCTCGGCCGCCGCCGAGGTGCTGGCCCTCGATCCGGGCATCACCGCGCTGATCGCCACCTCGGACGTGCTCGCGCTCGGGGCCATCGGCGAGCTGACCCGGCGGCACCAGCGGGTCCCGCAGGACGTCTCGGTGACCGGCTTCGACGGCATCAAGGCGGCCGTGGACGCGGGGTTGACCAGCGTGGAGCAGCCGGTCGTGGAGAAGGGGCGCCAGGCGGGGCGGATGCTGTTGAATCCGGCCCGGCGGACCGCCGGCCGGCGCATCCTGCTGCCGACCACCTTCCTGCCCGGACGCACCACGGCGCCACCCCGGCGCTGACGTCCCCGGCGCGGTCGCCCGGAGGCGGCAGGCTGATGCCCGGCGGGATCACTGCGACGGGTGGACGGGACCATGACACAGGCGCGAGAAGAGCAGGACGGCACGGCCCGGGCGGGACGCCCGCCGCCGCCCCACGAGCGGGCCGGGACCACGCCCGCGGCGGACACGCACGCCGAGCCGGCGACGGGGCCGGCGACCCCGCCGGCCGGCCCGGTCGGGCGCCCGTCGTGGTCCGGTCCGCTGCCGCGCGGCCTGACGATCGTGCTGACCGTGGCCGGCGTCGTCGTGGTGGCGGCCGGCATGCGGGCCGTGCCGGGGATCCTGGGTCCGGTGTTCCTGGCCCTCGTGCTGGCGGTGCTGGTCGACCCGCTGCGGGCCCTGCTCCGGCGCAAGGGGGTCTCGCGCGGACTCGCCTCGGTGGCGGCGTTCCTGGCCGCGCTGCTGATCGTGCTCGGGCTGGTCGTCTCGACCGTCTTCGGCATCATCCGGTTCATCCAGCTCATCCCGCAGTACGCGGACCAGTGGACCGCCACCCTGGATCAGGTCACGTCCTGGCTCGCCGGGCTGGGCCTGTCGAGCACCGACGCGTCCACCCTGGTGCAGCAGATCGACCCGAGCACGATCGCCTCGGTGGCGGAGTCGCTGCTGTCCGGGGTGAGCGGCGCGGTGTCCGGCACCCTGTTCACCATCGTCCTGCTGATCTTCCTGGCCGTCGACGGCGCCATTTTCCCGGAGCGGTTCGCGGCCGCCCGTACCGGCCACGAGGTCGCCTTCGACGGGCTGCGGACCTTCGCCTCCGGCACCCGGCGCTACTTCGGCGTGGCCACGATCTTCGGGGCCGTCGTCGCGGTGCTGGACACGGCGGCGCTGCTGATCCTGGGGGTGCCCGCGGCGTCCCTGTGGGGGCTGCTGGCTTTCGTGACCAACTACATCCCCAACGTCGGGTTCATCATCGGGCTGATCCCGCCGACGTTCCTGGCCTTCCTGCAGGGCGGCCCGGGGCTGGCGATCGCGGTGCTGGTGATCTACTGCGCGTTGAACTTCGTCATCCAGTCCGTGCTGCAGCCCAAGTTCGTCGGTGACGCGGTCGGCCTGACCACCACGATGAGCTTCCTGTCGCTGATCATCTGGACGTTCATCCTGGGCCCGATCGGCGCGATCCTGGCCATTCCGGCCAGCCTGCTGGTCAAGGGCCTGCTGGTGGACATCGATCCGCAGGCCCGCTGGCTGCAGCTGTTCCTCGGGGACGCCTACGACCCGGCCGCCGACCGGGCCAGGAAGGCGGCGAAGAAGGCGGCGAAGAAGGCGTGACGCCGCCGGCCGGCGGCCCGGTTGACCGGCGCGGCGGCGGCCGCCACGGACCGGCGGTGGACGGCGGGCCGCCGGCACCGACGACCACGGTGGAGCACCGGAGAGGGCGCTGTCGGACCTCGGTGGCACAGTGCGGGCCATGATCGATCACTTCGGCATCCAGTGTGACGACCTGGCCGCGGCGTCGGCCTGGTACGACGCGTTCTTCGCGCCGCTCGGGTACGGGCGGGTGATGGACTTCGGTGTCGCCGTCGGCTACGGGCCGCCCGAGCATCCGTCCTTCTGGCTCGGCGCGGCCACCGACCCGGGCGGCCGGCAGTCGCACATCGCGTTCACCGCGCCGAACCGGGACGTGGTCGACGAGGTGCACCGGGTCGCGGTCGGGCTCGGTCTGGAGATCCTGCACGAACCGCGGGTCTGGCCCGAGTACCACCCGCACTACTACGGCGTCTTCGTGCGCGACCCCGACGGGAACAACGTCGAGGCCGTGTGTCACCGGCCCCCCGCGGACTGAGCCCGGTGCCGGCCGACATCGAGCCGTACGCCACCGGGATGCTGCCGGCGGCACACGGCGCCCGGATCTACTGGGAATGCTCGGGCAACCCGATGGGTGCGGCGGTGGTGTCCTGCACGGCGGCCCCGGCGCACCGATGTCCCCCCGTTACCGGCGGCACTACGACCCCGAGCGCTGGCGCATCGTCTACCTCGATCAACGGGGCTGCGGGCGCAGCCGCCCGCTGGCCCATGAGGATCTGGCCTCCCTGGCGACCAACACGACCGATCAGCTGATCGACGACCTGGAATTGCTGCGCGAGCATCTGGGCATCGACCGGTGGCTGGTCGTGGGCGGGTCCTGGGGCGTGACCCTGGCTCTGGCGTACGCCCAGCGGCATCCCGGACGGGTCACCGGGCTGGCACTGGCCGCGGTGACGGACGGTGCCCGCGAGTACCTGGAGTGGATCACCCAGGACATGCGCCGGGTGTTCCCGCGGGAGTGGGACGAGTTCGCGGCGGCGTCCGGGCGGCGGCCCGGGCAACGGGTGCTGGACGCCTATCTCGAGCGGATCACCGACCCGGATCCGGCGGTCCGGTTCGCGGCCGCGCGGGACTGGTGCCGGTGGGAGGACGTGCACGTGTCGCTCGCGCCCGACCCGCTGCCGAGCCTGGCGGACGCCGAGCCGGGGTTCCGGGCCCAGATCGCGACCCTGGTGATCCATTACTGGGCCAACGACTGCTTCCTGCCCCCGGACGGCGTCCGGTCGGGGATGCCGGCGGTGGGCGGCAACCCCCGCGGGCTGATCCACGGCCGGTACGACATCAGCGGTCCGCTGTCGGTGGCCTGGGACCTGCACCGCGCCTGGCCGGCCAGCCGGCTGGTCGTGCTGGAGGACAGCGGGCACGGCGGCGGATCGATGACCGAGGCGCTGGCCGCGGCGATCGCCGAACTGGGTGAAGCCGGCGTGACCGGATGACTCGGGCCCGCGCCGGCTCACCCGGCGTCAGGTCGAGGCGCGCTGGTCCTTGGCGACCGGGCCGGAGGTGCCGGCGGCGTGCTGCGAGCGGCGCTTGATGACCCGCCGGCGCAGGTCGGCCAGCACGTTGAGCACGTCGGCGACCCGGGCCGGGTCGGCGATCCGGGCGTCGGCGACCGTCTCGCCGCGACCGACCTTGATCCCGACGTCGTCGCCCTCCAGCACCCCGAAGGCGTTCTCGTCGGTGATGTCGTCGCCGATGAACACGGTCCCCGTGCAGTGGTTGGCCTTCACCAGCGCCTTGAGTGCGCGGCCCTTGTTGGTGGTGACCACGGTCAGCTCGAGAACCTTCTTGCCCCGCAGCAGGTGCACCCCCGGCCAGGTCGCCGGGTTGTCCTCGATCGCCCTTGTCACCGCGCCGGCGTCGTCGGCGTCCGCCCCGCGCAGGTGCACCGCGATGCCCGTCGGCTTCATCTCCAACCGCACGCCGGGGTACTCGGCGGTGATCTGCTGCAGCTCCAGGCGCAGCTTGGCCAGCCGCTTGGCGTCGTCCGGGCCGAGCAGCATGCTGTCGTCGCGGTCCTCGGCGGAGGTCTCCGCACCGTGGCTGCCGACCAGATGGATCCGCTCGGTCGGGCCCAGCAGCACCTCCAGATCGGCCAGCGCGCGTCCGGACACCACCGCCACCACGGTGCCCGTGGTGGCCGTCATCGTCTGCAGGGCCTCCATCGACTCCGGCAGCGGGCGGGCCGTCGCGGGATCGTCCACGATCGGGGCCAGGCAGCCGTCGAAATCGGTGGCCACCATGAGCCGGCCGGTCTCGGCGATCTGGTGCAGCTTGGCGACGACGTCGCCGGGCAGCCGGCGGGTCGCCTCGGCGACGTGGTCGCGGGTGTTCTCCAGCGCCGACAGGAATGCCGCGGCCCACCGGTCGACGTCGTGGGTGAGCACCTGGCGCCGCAGCGACCGCATCCGCCGGCGGGCCTCCACCGACGGCATGGTCAGCGCCTGCTGCAGGTGCTTCTTCACCCCGTCGGTGTCGTAGGGGTTGACCAGCAGGCTGGCCCGCAGCTCCTTGGCCGCGCCGGTGAACTCCGAGAGCAGCAGCACGCCGCCGCCGTCCACCCGGCAGGCCACGTACTCCTTGGCCACCAGGTTCATGCCGTCCCGGAACGGGGTGACGGTCATGACGTCGGCCGCGACGTAGAACGCGGCGAGGTCCTCCCGGGGCAGCGACTGGTGCAGGTAGTGCACGGCCGGCCGGCCGATCCGCCCGTAGTCACCGTTGAGGGCCCCGACCTGCTGCTCGATCTGCTCGCGCATGCGCCGGTACGAGCCCAGACGTTCCCGGCTGGGCGTGGCGATCTGCACCATGACGGCGTCCCGGACGGCCGGGTCGCCCTCCTTGAGCAGCTCGCCGAACGCGCGCAACCGCACGTCGATGCCCTTGGTGTAGTCGAGCCGGTCGACGCCCAGGATGATCTTCTTCGGGTCTCCCAGGTCGCTGCGCAGGGCGCGGGCGGCGGCGTGCACCTTCGGCGTCGCGGCCAGCGCCGACTGCTCGGCCGAGTCGATGGCGATCGGGTAGGCCGCGGCGCGGATCAGCCGGCCCTCGTGCTCGATGGTGCCGCCGGTGGTGACCGCGCCGGTCAGCGACTTGGCCAGCCGGCCGAAGTTGCGGGCCCCGCCCGGCAGCTGGAACCCGATCAGGTCGGCGCCGAGCAGCCCGTTGACGATCTGGGTGCGCCACGGCAGCCGCATGAACAGCTCGACCGGTGGGAACGGGATGTGCAGGAAGAACCCGATGCGCACGTCCGGGCGCAGCCGGCGCAGGAACTGGGGGACCAGCTGCAGCTGGTAGTCGTGCACCCACACGGTCGCGCCGGGCGCGGCCAGCTCGGCGGCCTCCTCGGCGAACCGGTGGTTGACCTTCTGGTAGGCCTCCCACCAGTCCCGATGGAAGCGCGACTCGACGACCGCATCGTGGTACAGCGGCCACAGGGTCTCGTTGGAGAAGCCCTCGTAGTAGTTGTCGACCTCGTCGGCGGTCAGCGTGACCGGGTGCAGGCTCAGCCCGTCGGTGGTCGTCGGCTCCAG
>NZ_JBMDXT010000336.1:0-5806 GCF_048594475.1 Nakamurella sp.
CAACCAGTCGACGTGGTCGGCCGGCACCGGCCGGCCGGTCGCGGCCAGCGCGAGCTGCACGCCGGCGGCACCGGTGGCCAGGTCGACCCCGCCCTCGGGGTGGGTGAACTGCCGGGCGTCGCCGGGATAGAGCCGGTCCGCACGGTCGGGCGTCGCGGTGGCCAGGATGCCGGACGCCACCGCGCGCGAGTCCGGGACCCGGCCGGCCGGTCGTCCGGCCGCGGCATCACCGGCCGGGCCCGCCACCCGGGACGCCCGGGTGGTGGCGGGCGGGGTGACCGGCCGGCCGGCCAGGGCCGGTGCGGCGAAGGCGGGACCGAGGTCGGCCCACACCGACCCGGCGAATCCGGCCGGCAGCGGGAACAGCTCGCCGATGAAGGCGAGCAGCTCGGCGACCTTGGTCCGGCCCAGCGGCACGGCCGCGGCGAGCGGCGCGAAGACCACCAGCCGCAGGCAGCCGAGGGCGTACCGGTCGACGGCGGTGCCGGTGTACCCGTCCGGGGCGACGAACCCCGGCGCGCCGATCAGCTGCGGGGCGGGGTCGTCGACCGACGTGGCCGTCTCGAAGTCGATCAGGGCGATCCCGCCGTCCGGGCGCACCAGCACGTTGGCCGGGTGCAGGTCGTGGAAAACCACTCCCCGGCGGTGCATCTCGCCCAGGGTGTGGTCCACGCGAGCCAGGATCGCCAGCGCCCACTCGGCGTGGTCGGCCCAGCCGGGGTCCGCCCGGTCGGGCTCCCGGGCGGCGAACAGCGGGTTGCGGCGGATCATCTCCTGCGCCAGCGACCGGCCGGGCACGTATTCGCGGATCAGGTACCGGTGCTCGTGACCGCGCCGGAAGTCGATCAGGGCGGGGATGCCGTCCACCCCGCTGAGCCGCTGCAGGGCGTCGCGTTCGGCGGCCAGCCGGGCGACCGCGTCCCGACCGCCGGCGTCCAGGCCGGCCAGCGGGCGCGCCTCGCGCACCAGCACCTCCCGGCCGTCGGGCACCGCGGTGGCCCGGTACACCCCACCGCCGTTGGAGAAGTGCAGCGCCCGGTCCACGCGGTACGGGAAGTTCCGCAGCGTGCCCGCGTTCCGCGCGGCGATCGCCGCATCCAGCACCGGCGGCAGCGACACCCACTCCGGCGGGCGGAATCCCGGTCCGCGCCGGTCCTCGACCAGCTCGCCGGCCGGGGTGCGCAGGCAGTAGACCGGCCGGCCGTCGGGGCCGCGGACGACCAGCGGGACGATCCCGCCGTACCGCACGTACAGCGGGCCGTCCCGCCATCGCAGGTCGCTGAGGATGTAGGGCCCGGGCTCGCCGTCGAGCAGGCCGCCCAGCTCGATGAGGATCTGCCCGAACTGTTCCTCGGAGCCCGGGTAGATCGTGACGAACTTGCCGCTGGCCCCCCGGTCGGCGTACTTGCCGTTGCGCCGCTGCAGGACCGCGGGGGTGCGCAGGAACTTGAACATGACGTCGTGGGTGAAGCAGTACTTGGCGATCACCTCCAGGACGTGGGCGGCGTTCTCGGCCACCGCCGAGGCGTGGATCTTCCAGCCCTGGGCGGGCGGCGCGGCCCCGGGCGGCGCGAGGTTCATCCACTCCTCGTTCGCCTGGCCGTGCCAGCCGGTGGGGACGGCGAGCCCGTCGACGAACTCGGGTCCGGCCCCGTCCCCGGCGTCGGACCGGTCGAAGAACGGGAGTCCCGGTGGGCAGAACGCGAGCCGGGCCAGGCTGTCCATCTGTCGCCATCTCCTCGGGGCTGGGGTGGGTGGTCGAGAGGTGCGGGGCGGGCGGGTCGAGAGGTGTTGAGGTGGAAGGGGTCTGGATGCGTCGGCGCGACGGTCGCGGCGTGCGCGGCCGGTGACCGGCGGCGCGTAGGGCCGTCAGCGCAGGACCGGCGCCACCCACTGGTTCCACACCCAGCGGCCCAGCGGCACGTCACCGGTGGCGATCACGGCCTGGCCCACCGGGACGCTCGGTTCCCGGGTCACGGTGAGGGTGCGGCCGGATGCGTCCACGAGCAGGTCGTCGGCGTCCGCGATCGGGAAGAAGGCCAGCAGCGGCGCGAGGGTGGGCTCCGTCGGCCCATCGGCGACCACGGCCTGGCCGACGCCGCGCCGAGTGAGCAGGCCCCGCTCGACCAGCTCGACCGGGTCGCCGGCCTCGATCGCGGCCGGATCGACGGTGTCCGGGAGCACGAGGCGGACGGTCCGCCCGTCGGCCACGAACCCGCCGGTGACCGACCCGGGCACCGGGACGAGGACCAGCGCGCCGGCGACGGCGCCGGCGACCGCGGTCAGCACCAGGGTGATGCGCGTCATCCCGGCCCCCGCGGCCCGGGCCGCGGACACGAGGCCGACCAGGCCGCGACCGGCGCGGTAGGCCAGGTACCCCAGCAGTGCGGTCAGCGCGACCACGCCCGCCCAGCCCGCGAGCTGCAGCAGGTCCATCCACAGCACCAGTGCGGTGAGCACCAGGTAGGCCGGGAAGACCATGCCGGCCAGACCGAACGGGACGGCCCAGGGCAGGTCGGGCAACGATCGGCGGGCGGCGGCCCCGAACAGCACCCGGGCCAGCCAGCTCCGCGCGTCCTGCATGCTCCGGTCGCGCAGGTGCGGCACGTCCAGGTGGCACATCAGGGCGATGTACCCGTCAAACTTGACGAAGGGGACCAGGTTGACCAGCGCCGCGATGAAGGTGGCCACCGAGAACAGCAGCAGGGCAGCCTGTCCCGTCGGTGAGCCGGCGGCCGCGACCGCACCGGCGGCGATCCCGGCAGCCCCGGCGACCAGCAGCTGGGTGGCGATGCCGGCCAGCGCGACCCGGGTCCGCTGCCGGTTGCGCGGCAGCCGCCAGCCGTCGGAGACGTCACAGAAGAAGACCGGGGTGAGGTAGAAGAGCATCATCCCCATGCGCGTGGGCCGGCCCCCGTAGTGCGACAGCGCCATGCCGTGGCCGAACTCGTGCAGACCGGTGGTGAGCAGCGAACCGATCGCGACAGCGATCAGCACGGCCATCGGCTGCGGACCGCCGATCGCCGCGCCCAGGGCCGGGGCCTGGCCGGCCAACGCCAGCAGCCCGCCGGCGACCACCACGGTCGCGGCGATCAGGCTCGAGCGCCGGGCCAGGGCGTCGATCAACGGGGACAGCCGACGCAGCAGGCGATCCGGGTGGACCAGGGTCAGCTGCACGGTGAGCGGCGGGACGAACCGGATCCGGCGCGGCCGGGTGCGGACGGGCGCGCGCCGGTGCCGGGGTCCACCGGCCGGCGGGCCGGCGAGCACCGACAGCGGCGCGAGCCGGCGCAGCACGCCGTCGACGTCCGGTTCGGTCCATGGCGGCCCGAGCGTGGCGGCCAGCGCCCCGGCGTCCTGCCGCCCGTCGAGGGTGCGCAGCAGCCGGCCGACATCGGCACCGACCCGCAGGTACCCGCCGTCGACGCGACGCACCACCCACGGCGCGCCGGCCGCCATCGGCTCGTGCACCTCGACCCCGGGCGCCAGGCCCGGGGCCCGGGTCGTCACGGTCGTCATGACAGGACGTCCGACCGGCGCAGGCGGCGCAGCGCGACGGCCCCGACGAGCGCGATCCACCCCAGGATCACCAGCAGACCCATGGTCGGAGAGAGCATCTCCGGCTTGGCGTCGCGGTAGACCGCGCCCATCGCGATCTGCATCGTGAACCGCCCGACCGCCGGCACCAGCCGCAGCAGGGCCTCGTCCACGAGCAGGGTCAGCACCAGCAGGGTGGCCACGGCGAGCACCTGGTTTCGCAGCAGCCAGCCGAACACGACGCCCCAGGGCCCGGCGAGCGCGACCACCGCGGTCACGCCCACCAGGGTCAGCGTCGCCTCGGTCGACCAGGTGAGCTGCTGCCCGGCCAGCGGCAGGAACAGCCACGCCGACCCGACGGCCAGGCCAGCGGCCAGCACCCCGTACCCGACCCCGGCGATCGACCCGACCAGCACCTTCGCGGTGAACAGCCGGCCCCGGCCGCCGCTGACCAGCACCGACCGGGCGATCGCCCCGGTGCCGTACTCGCGCGTCACGAAGACCGCCCCGAAAAGCATGGACGCGAGCATCATGCCGAACCAGAACCGGACCATCGACGCGGTGGCGGCGGCCGGGGCGAGCCCCGCGGCGACCTCCTGCTCGACCGTGGTGGTGTAGCCGGCCGTGGTCATCAGCCCGAGCAGCACACCGACGCCCAGCATGATCAGCCAGGTGCGGCCGGCGACCGCCTTGCGCGCCTCGGACCGCACCAGGTCACGCATCGGTCCCACCGCCCGCCGACACCGGGACCCGCGGACCGACCAGGTCGAAGAACCGATCCTCGAGCCGGCTGCCACCGCCGGCGGTCAGATCCCGCAGCGGACCCACGTACCGCAGCGTGCGCTGGATGATCACGACGTCGTCGACGGTCTGCTCGATCTCGGACAGCAGGTGCGAGGACATGAGCACGGTGCGACCCCGGTCGGCCAACTCCCGGAGCAGGCCGCGGAGCCAGCGGATGCCGTCCGGGTCCAGGCCGTTGGCCGGCTCGTCCAGGATCAGCACCTCCGGGTCGGCCAGCAGTGCGACGGCCAACGCGTGCCGCTGCTTCATCCCGGTGGACAGGTCCTTGACCCGGCGACCGGCCGCATCGGCCAGCCCGACCTGGTCAAGCACGGTGGCGACCCGCCGCCGGCCCAGGCCGAGCGCGTCCGCCCAGACCCGCAGGTCGCGGGCCACCCGGACGCCGGGAAGCGGGCCGATGCCGTCCATGCTGACGCCGATCCGCCGGGCCGCCCCGGGCAGGTCCCCGTAGGGCACCCCGAAGACCGTGGCGGCCCCGGACGTGGGCCGGGACAGGCCCAGCAGCATGCGCAGGCAAGTGGTCTTGCCGGCTCCGTTGCGGCCGAGCAGGCCGACGATGCGGCCGGGCGACACCTCGAAGGACACGTCGTCGACCGCCGCCACGTCACCGAACCGCTTGGACACCGCGGCGAACCGGATCACCGGCGGCCCGCTCACGACGATCGCCCCGACACCTGACGGTTCCGGTTGAGCTGCCAGACGCAGCCGAGCAGGCCGACCACCCCGGCCGCCAGCACGGCGTACTTCAGGGCGCCGTCCAGGGCGGCGCCGGCGATGACCATGGCGGCCACCAGAACGACGGCGAAGGCCAGGACGACGGGCGTCGACGCCCCCTCCGGCTTGGGTGTGCTCATCATTTTCCTCCTCGCTGACGGGTGAATGGCGAAATCGGGCCGGGATCGGCCCGGACTGCCCCGGCGGGCCGGACGGCGCCGCCGGGGCATCCGTGCGCGCCGGTCAGGTGGCGGCGACCCCCACCGCGGTGATCGCGGTGACGATCAGGGCGCTGTTGAAGGCGCCGGTCCAGAATCCGGGGGCGTCCATCGCCTCCAGCTCCTGCATGCCCAGCTCCAGCCCACCGGCCGGGCCGTCGACGGCCCGGTAGGGGTCCGTGGTCAGTTCCTTGTTCATCGATTCCCTCCTCTCGAGGGTCCGGGGTGGATCCGCGCGTGCGGGGGCGGTCAGGTCAGCGCCGCCCCGCTCACCGCGGCGTAGACGGTGGCGTACGAGACGCCGGCGCTCACCGCGGCGCCGATGCCGGTCCACCAGCCGGGCGCCTCCATGGCCTCGAGCTCCTGCATGCCCAGTTCCAGGGCCGGCAGGTCGGTCTCGATCGGGGAGTTCGTCGACAGATCGATCATTCTCAGTTCACCTCCTCCGGGATCTGGTCGGTTCTCTGGCGTCCTCGGTGTCGGCGGGCGCCCACGTCCATCGAGGGGTTCTGGGGGTGCCCGGCACGGCCGGG
>NZ_JBMDXT010000337.1:0-1547 GCF_048594475.1 Nakamurella sp.
CGGGTCCAGCACCCATATCCGGGCCGCCGGCGCCGGTCGAGGGGCCGGGTCGAGGGGCCGGTTCCGGTCGTTCCCGGGCGGCCGGAACGACCGGAAGTGGCCCCTGGACGCCGGGCGCCGCGCGCGAAATGGAGGCCGGCCCCCATGGACACTCCCCCGCCGGATGGTGACCCTGGGGTCATGTCCGTCACCCTCGACCGGCGCCGCGGCGTCGACGATCCCGTCCCGGCACCGGCCCGGCACGCGACGACGCTGTTCCAGCGGTTGCTGCTGTTCAACGCGGCCGTGGTCGTCGTCGGTGGCCTGTTCCTGACGCTGACCCCGGTCACCGTCTCCGACCCGGTCCGGCTGACCGAGGTGGTGGTGCTCGGGGTGGGCGCGATCGCGATGGTGGCGGTCAACGCGATCCTGGTCCGGGCCACCCTGCGGCCGCTCGACCGCCTGACCGCGCTGATGGAACGGGTCGACCTGCTGCGGCCCGGGCAGCGGCTGTCGATGCCGGCGGACCGCGACGTCGGGCACCTGGTCCGCGAGTTCAACCGGATGCTGGACCGGCTCGAGCACGAACGCGGGGTCAGCAGCGCGCACGCCCTGGCCGCCCAGGAGGGGGAACGGCAGCGCATCGCCCGCGAGCTGCACGACGAGATCGGGCAGAGCCTGACCGCGGTCCTGCTGGTGCTCAAGCGGACCGTCGACCGTGCGCCGGAGCAGTTGCAGGCGGAGCTGCACACCGTGCAGGAGACCATCCGGACCTGCCTCGACGAGGTCCGCATGGTCGCGCGCCGGCTGCGCCCGGGCGTCCTGGAGGACCTCGGGCTGCGCAGCGCGTTGACCGCCCTGGCCGCCGAGTTCGGCCGGGCCGGCGACACGACGGTGACGGTCGGCATCGATCCGCGGCTGCCTGACCTCGGGCCCGACGCCGAACTGGTCATCTACCGCATCGCGCAGGAGGGTCTGACCAACGTCGCCCGGCACGCCGAGGCCGGGACCGCCGACCTGACCCTGACCGCCGAGCCCGACGGCGTCCGGCTGACCATCCGCGACGACGGCCGCGGGATCGGCGGGCCGGGCGCGCGCGACCGGGGCGGGAATGACCGGAGCGTCGGCACCGAGGAGGGCGCCGGGATCCGCGGGATGCGGGAACGGGCGATCCTGGTCGGGGCCGACCTGACCATCGGACCCGCGCCCGGCGGCGGCACCGCCCTGCGGTTGCGGGTCCCGCGGCGGCCCGGCGCGGCCGCCGGCCCGGGGGCGGGCTCATGACGGCCCCGACCCGCGTCCTGCTCGCCGACGACCACACCCTGGTCCGCCGGGGTCTTCGGCTGATCCTCGACGGCGAGCCCGACCTGCAGGTGGTCGCCGAGGCCGGCGACGGCGCCCAGGCCGTCGACCTGGCCGCCGCCGGGGAGGTCGACCTGGCCATCCTGGACATCGCCATGCCGCGGATGACCGGGTTGCAGGCGGCCCGGGAACTCGACCGCCGGGGCAGTCCGGTGCGGGTGCTGATGCTGTCCATGTACGACCACGAGCAGTACTTCTTCGAGTCG
>NZ_JBMDXT010000338.1:0-14899 GCF_048594475.1 Nakamurella sp.
GGAGGGGTTGAAGCCGTACTTGGCCAGCACCCAGACGGTCATGATGCCGGCGCCGGTCATCAGCAGCACGGCCTTGATGATCTGCACCCAGGTGGTGCCCTTCATCCCGCCGAACACGACGTACACGATCATCAGCAGGCCGACGCCGGCGATGACCAGGTTCTTGGCCGCCTGCGAGCTGATGCCCAGCAGCAGCGAGACCAGTTCGCCGGCGCCGACCATCTGGGCCAGCAGGTAGAAGATCGACACCACGACGGTGGAGATGGACGCGGCGGTGCGCACCGGCCGCTGCCGCATGCGGAAGCTGAGCACGTCGGCCATGGTGAACTTGCCGGTGTTGCGCATCAGCTCGGCGACCAGCAGCAGGGCCACCAGCCAGGCGACGAGGAAGCCGATGGAGTACAGGAACCCGTCGTAGCCGTACAGCGCGATCAGGCCGGCGATGCCCAGGAACGAGGCGGCGGACATGTAGTCGCCGCCGATGGCGAAGCCGTTCTGCATCCCGGTGAACGAGCGGCCGCCGGCGTAGAAGTCGGCGGCGGTGCGGTTCTGCCGGCTCGCCCAGATGGTGATGCCCAGGGTGATGGCGACGAACGTCAGGAACAGCGAGATCGTCATCACCTGGTGGCCGGAACCGGAATCGGCGGCGGCCGCGGCCTCGGTGGCGGCGGGGGCGGGCGTGGCATCGGCGGCGGCCAGGCCGGCGGCAAGGGCGGTGAACATCAGACGGTTCCCTCGATCTCGTCGCGGAGCCGGTCGGCCTCGGGGTCGAACGTGCGATTCATGTGGCGCGCATAGAACAGCGCGATGAGAAATGTCGTGACGAATTGCAGGAGCCCGAAGATCAGGCCGATGTTGAACTCGCCGATCACCTTGATGTTCATGAAGTCACGGGCGAATGCGGCGCACAGCACGTAGGTGAAGTACCAGACCAGGAACGCCACGGTGACGGGAAAGATGAAGGAGCGCAGCACATGCCGCAGATGGGTGAAGGCCGGTGAATCCTGCACCTGCTCCCAGTCGACCGTCTGCGCGGGCGATTGCGCGGTGCTGGGTGGTTCGGCCATGAGACCTCCTTGTCCGGAAATGGCGTCCTGACCGTTCGAGCGGGATCCGGGGCGATGCCGTCGCGGATCAATCGCGTGGACCGGTCATCCGGAAAACCTAGGGATTCCGGTCTGCAGGGGGTACCCGCCCGTCGGCGGGTCACCGGCCGGTGCGCCGAGCGGTCGATCCGGACCGATGAACGGCAGCCGCGGTCACGGCCGGGTCACGTCGCAGGGGGCCGCCGCGCCGTCCTGTAGCCTTTGGTAAGGGAAACCTAAGTACGCCCGGCGGCCGGTTCCGGCGCCGGGCCGGAATGGAGCAAGGTGACTGCCTCGACGATCCCACCCGCCACCCGCCGGCCGGTGCCGGCCCCGGTGACCGTCGTCCGGACGACCCGGCTGACCCCGACCCTGGTCCGGGTGGTGTTCGGCGGGCTGACCGGGTTCGCGCCCAGCCGGTTCACCGACTCCTACGTCAAGCTGATCTTCCCGCGGGCGCCGTACCCGCAGCCGCTGGACCTGGACCGGATCCGGCAGGAGTGGCCCGTCGAGCAATGGCCGGTGGTCCGCACCTACACGGTGCGCGCGTTCGACCCGGTGGCGCACGAGCTGACCGTCGACTTCGTGGTGCACGGCAGCACCGGCGTGGCCGGGCCGTGGGCGGCGTCCGCCCGGCCGGGCGACACCCTGTTCGTCCGCGGCCCCGGCGGCGCGTACGCCCCCGACCCGGACGCCGACTGGCACCTGCTGGCCGGTGACGAGAGCGCCCTGCCGGCGATCGCCGTGGCGCTCGAATCGCTGCCGGCGGACGCCCGCGGCCACGCGGTGGTCGAGGTGTCCGGGCCGGCGTCCCAGGTGCCGCTGACCGCGCCCGCGGGCGTGACGATCACCTGGCTGCACTCCGGACACCGCACCGTCGGCGAGCGGCTGGTCGAGGTGGTCCGGGGCATCGAGCTGCCGCTGGCCGACGTGCAGGCGTTCGTCCACGGCGAGGCGGGCTGGGTCGCCCAGCTGCGCCGGCTGCTGCGCGTCGACCGGCAGGTGCCCGCGGCCCGGCTGTCCATCAGCGGCTACTGGCGGCTGGGCAACGACGAGGAGGGCTGGCGCGCCGGCAAGGCGCAGTGGGCCGCGGCCGCCGAGGAGATCGAGCGCCGGGCCGGCGTCGCCTGACCGAGCCGCCCGGGACGGTCAGGCGGGGGCTCGCCCCCGCTGCCGACGACGTACCGTCGGAGCAGCCCGGCTGGCCGATCGGCCCGCTGCGCTCGCGGCGGTGCAGCGGCCCGCCGGTGCACCACGGCGAAGCGGGAGAGGGACGATGCGGGTAGCGGTCACCGGCGGGAGCGGCAAGCTGGGTCGGGCGGTGGTCCGCGATCTGGTCGAGCACGGCCACGACGTGGTGAACCTGGACCGGGCGCCGTCGTCCGAGCCGGCCGGCGCCTTCGTCCGGGTCGACCTGTCCGATTACGGGCAGGTCCTCGGTGCGTTCCTCGGCGTGGACGACCGGTTCGACCGCCTCGACGCGGTCGTCCACCTGGCCGCCGTTCCGGCGCCCGGGCTGGTCCCGAACACGGCCGCGTTCGAGAACAACATCCTGGCCACCCACCACGTGTTCGCCGCCGCCCGGGCCGCCGGCATCCGGACCGTCGTCTGGGCGTCCAGCGAGACGGTGCTGGGCCTGCCCTTCGGGCCGGACAACCCGCCGCCGTGCATCCCGGTGGACGAGGAGTACCACCCGCGCCCGAACTCGTCGTACTCGCTGGCCAAGACGCTCGAGGAGGAGATGGCCGCCCAGTTCTGCCGCTGGCAACCGGAGCTGACGGCGACCGGCCTGCGCTTCTCCAACGTCATGGAACCCGCCGACTACGCCGAGTTCGGTTCGTTCGAGGCGGACCCCGGCCGGCGAATCTGGAATCTGTGGGGCTACATCGACGCGCGCGACGGCGCCCAGGCGGTGCGGCTGGCGCTGTCGCGCTCCGGCCCGGGGGTCGAGGTCTGCATCATCGCGGCGGCGGACACCGTGATGACCCGTCCCAGTGCCGAGCTGGCGGCGCAGGCCTTCCCCGGCGTTCCCCCGACCCGCGCCCTGCGTGGCCGCGAGACCCTGTTGAGCATCGACAAGGCCCGCCGGATCCTGGGCTTCGAACCCGCGCACAGCTGGCGGGACGAGGGATGAGCGCGATCGCGCCGCCCGGGTCGGGCTCCGGGCTGACCGGGACCGATCGCCGGCATCTGCGCCGCTGCGTGGAACTGGCCCGGCAGGCCATGGCCGCCGGGGACGAACCGTTCGGGTCGGTGCTGGTCGGCGGGGACGGCACGACCCTGTTCGAGGATCACAACCACGTCGCCGGGGGCGACGGGACGCAGCATCCGGAGTTCGCGATCGCCCGCTGGGCGGCCGAGCACCTGCCGGCGACGGACCGCGCGGCCGCGACCGTCTACACCTCCGGCGAGCACTGCCCGATGTGCGCCGCCGCCCATGCCTGGGTGGGCCTGGGCCGCATCGTGTACGCCACCTCGTCGGCGCAGCTCACCGCGTGGCTGACCGACTGGCAGGTCCCACCCGGTCCGGTCGCCCCGCTACCGATCGGGCAGGTCGCCCCCGGCATCCCGGTCGACGGGCCGGACCCCGACCTGGCCCCGCAGGTGCGGGAGCTGTACCGGCAGGCGTTCGTCCCGGCCGCCCGGGTCCCCTGAGCGGTTCCGGCGGGCCGCCGGCCGACCCCGGATCCCGGACGCCCAGCCGGCCGGGGCCACCGCCGGAGACCGCTCGAGGCGGCGGTGAGCGGGGTCGGCCGCCCGGTCGACGCAGCTGCGGCCGGCCGACGCCGAGTCACTCCCCCGGGCCCGACCTGTCATCCGAACGGGCGCGCCCGATCGGTGCGGAGCGACGGCCCACCGTGCGATTCTTGGGGCGAGAACGGCCGCCGGCTGCGCCCGGCGGCGCCGAAGGGGGATCGCCATGTCGGGCTGGGTCGTCGTCGCGGTCGGCGTGGTGCTGTGCTTCTTCGGGATCGGGTCGGTCCACCTGGCGATCCTGGCGTCCGGGTTCGGCCTGGGCTGGCTGCTCGCGGACCTGTTCGGGGCGACCGGCTGGACCACGGTGCTGGTGGCCGCGGGCGCAGCGCTCATCCTGGAGCTGCTGGTCGCGCTCGTCTTCAAGATCGCGCGCTTCGTCGTCGGCATGGTCGCCGGGTCGTTGATCGGCGCCAAGCTCTACTCGGTGACCGCCGGTGGCGACCGCAACGTCCTGCTGGCCGCCGTCGTCGTGGTCGCCACCGCGCTGGCCTTCGGGTTCCTGGCCGACAGGTTCCGGGAGCGGGTGCTGCTGTGGGCCACCGCGATCGGTGGCGCCGGCCTGATCCTCAGCGCCCTCGGCCTGATCTGGCCGGACACCCTCGGCTTCCTGCGGCACCCGAGCCCGGGCGGCCAGCAGGCCCTGAGCACCGTGCTCTGGGTCGCGCTGGCCGCCGCCGGCTGGCTGACCCAGCGCCGGCTGTTCCCGCGGGCGCTGAACCTGCGGGACGCCCGCGATTCCGACCGCCGGGAACGGGTTCAGGACGCCTGACCCGCGCGGTCACGGGGCGCCGACGCGGCGGGCCGCCGACGGCAGGTGCAGCTGGGCCAGCACCGCGTCCGCCCGGGCGGTCACCGAGCCGCGGGTGAGCAGCGAGACCACGACCATGGTGGCGAACGAGGCCGGCACGGACACCACGGCGGGCTGGCCGAGCAGCGAGTCCAGCGATCCGGTGGCCATTCCGGGCACGGCCACGAAGGCGACCAGCGCGCCCAGCGAGATGACCCCGCCCACGACCAGCCCGGCGACCGCACCCGCGGTGGTCAGCCCGCGCCACCAGATGCCGAGCACGAGCAGCGGGCAGAACGTGGACGCGGCGACGGCGAACGCCATCCCGACGACCCTGGAGATGTCGACGCTGGTGGTCGGCAGCGCGATGAGCAGCGGCACCAGCCCGGCGACCACCGCGGACGCGCGGAAGTCCCGCACCCGGCCGCGCAGCACGTCGGTGGACAGCACCCCGGCGGCCGCCACCACCAGCCCGGACGAGGTCGACAGGAACGCGGCGATGGCGCCGGCCGCGACCAGCGCGCCCAGCACCGCCCCGACCCAACCCCCGATGACCTGCACCGGCAGGCCCAGCAGCAGGGTGTCGGCCCGGCCCGGCGCCGGCGGCGCCATCAGCCGGTGCATCAGCACCCCGGCCAGCGTCGGGAACACGTAGAACACCCCGAGCAGCGCGATCACGCGGACCGTCGTCGCCCGCGCGGACCCGCCGTCGACGTTGGTGTAGAAGCGGACGAGCACGTGCGGCAGACCCATGGTGCCCAGGAACGTCGCCAGCATCAGCGAGTAGATCTCGGCCGCCGACGGGCCGCCGCCCAGCCCGGTGCCGGCGGACGCCCACTCGCCGGTGAACAGCTCACCGACCCCCGGCCGGGTCACCGCGTACGCGATCAGCACGGGCAGCGCGATGGCCACCACCTTGAACCAGTACTGCAGCGCCTGGACCAGGGTGATCGAACGCATCCCCCCGGCCACCACGTTGAGCGTCACGACGACGGCGACGACGGTCACCCCGACCCACCGGGGCAGCCCGGTGACCTGCTGCAGGACCAGGCCGGCACCGTGCAGCAGCGGCACCATGTACAGCCAGGCGATGGCCAGCACGAGCCCGGTCGCCAACCCGCGCAACCGGCGCGATCCCCACCGGATCTCGGCGAAATCGGGCACGGTGTACGCCCCGGACCGGCGCAGCGGCGCGGCGACGAACAGCTGCAGGGCCAGGTAGCCGGCGGTGAACCCGACCGGGTACCACAGGGCGTCCGGACCGTAGACCGCGATCAGGCCGGCGACCCCCAGGAACGACGCCGCTGACAGGTACTCGCCGGAGATCGCGGCCGCGTTCCAGGCCGGCCGGACCGTCCGCGAGGCGACCAGGAAGTCGTTGGTGGTCCGGGCCAGGCGGACGCCGTACGCGCCGATGACCCCGGTCAGCAGCACGACCAGGGCGATCGCCACCAGCGAGAGGGTCGAGTCGGCCGTCGTCATCGGTGCTCGTCCCGCCCGAGCAGCGCGGTGAAGTCGCGTTCGATCCGCTCCGCGTGCCGGCGGTGCCAGCGGGCGAGCAGGTACAGGGTCGGGTAGGCCAGCACCCCCAGCAGCCACCAGGCGACCGGGATGCCCAGCACCCGGGCCGCGCCGAACGCCGGCACGAGCGTGAACAGCAGCGGCAGCGGGACGAACAGGGCCAGCGCCAGCGCCGCCACCCGGATCGAGGCGACCAGCTGGGCCCGGACCAAGCCGCGCACCAGCTCCCGGCCGAGTTCGGTCTGCTCGGCGACCTCGGCCGCCCGCAACACCGGCCGGCGGGACGCCGGCCGCCGATCCGCGAGGACGATCCGGACCCGCCGCGGCGGGTGCCGATCGGTCACCGGCCCGGCCGGCGACCGGCCAGCAGCTGCTGCTTGAGGGTCCGCAGGTGCCGGCGGCTCACCGGCAGGTCGGCGACGGCCGGCTGCCCGGAGACCAGGATGCGGTAGCCGCCGTCGACCGAGCGCAGCTCCACGATCCGGCTCAGCGCGACCAGGTAGCCGCGGTGGACGCGGACGAACCCGGCCGGCGCCCACTCCTCCTGGAGCACGGCCAGCGGGGTGCGGATGAGGTGGCTGCCGCCGCCGGCCACGTGCAGCCGGGCGTAGTCCCCCTGGGCCTCGGCCCAGCAGACGGCGGACCGGGGCACGAACCGGGTGCTGCCGGCCAGGTCCACCGCGATCATCACGTCGTCGCCCCGCGGCCCGGCACCACCCGCCGGCCCCGGACGCCCGCCCGCCGGAGCGGCGGATCGGTCCGGACCGTCCGGCCGGTCCACGGAGCGGCGGCCGTCGCCGGCCCGCCGGTCGGCCCGGACCGAGGCGTCCCGGGCGGCGCAAAACCGGGTGACCGCCTCGGCCAACCGGGCCGCCCGGACCGGCTTGAGCAGGTAGTCGACGGCCCCGATCTCGTACGCCTCGACCGCCCGGTTGTCGTGGGCGGACAGGAACGCGACCACCGGCGGACGCGCCAGCCCGGACAGCACCCGGGCCAGGTCGACGCCGTCCCACCCGGGCATCGCGATGTCCAGCAGCACGGCGTCCGGCATCGGCAGGTCGCCGTCGGTGCGGGTGAGCAGCGCCAGCGCCTGGGCCGCGTTCCCGGCGGTCAGGATCGTGCCGACGCGGGGGTCGCCGCGCAGCAGGTAGCTGATCTCGTCCAGGGCCGGCGCCTCGTCGTCGACGGCCAGGACGACCAGCCCGTCGGCCGACCCGGGCGCCGCCGCACCATCCCCCGGCCCGGACGGCGCCGACCCGCTCGCGCCCGCCGCGGGTCGTGCCTGGTCACCGGCTCCTGGCCGCACCGCCCGCCTCCCGTTCCGCCGGCGCCGGCCCGACTGCACCGGCCCGTTCGCCTGCGTGCATCCTGGCCGGTGCTCCCCTTCCGGACAACCCCCTCCCCGGCCCCCGGCGGACCCGTCCGCGACATCGACTCGCCCCCGGTGCGCCCGGACGGCCTCGTCGAACACGGGTCGGCGGCGAGTCGGGCGGGCCGGCGGGGCCTCGGTGGGTCAGGGCCCGGCCGTCACGCCCGGCGCGAACTTGGGCAGCCGGACGATCACCTTGGTGCCGGCGTCCGGCGCGGTCTCCACCACCAGCCCGTAGTCCTCGCCGAACGCCGCCCGCAGCCGGTCGTCCACGTTGCCCAGCCCCACGTGGTCGGAGCCGTGGTCGGCGCCCGGCTCGTCGTGCCGGCCGACCTGGTCCGGGTCCATCCCCAGCCCGTCGTCCTCGACGCTGATCACGCAGTCCGGACCGATGTCCTCGGCGGTGACCGCCACGGTGCCACCGTCG
Source organism: Nakamurella sp. (assembly GCF_048594475.1). NCBI lineage: Bacteria > Bacillati > Actinomycetota > Actinomycetes > Nakamurellales > Nakamurellaceae > Nakamurella > Nakamurella sp. The sequence goes on from NZ_JBMDXT010000338.1 coordinate 7,947, forward strand.
GGCCGGCCGGCCAGCCCGTGCCGCACGGCGTTCTCCACCAGCGGCTGGATCGACAGGAACGGCACCACGACGCCGAGGACCTCGGGCGCGATCCGCCAGCGGATCCGCAGCCGGTCGCCGAACCGGGCCCGCTCCAGGGTCAGGTATTTCTCGATGTTGCCCAGCTCGTCGGCCAGCGTGGTGAACTCGCCGGCCTGCCGGAAGGAATAGCGGGTGAAGTCGGCGAACTCCAGCAGCAGCTCGCGGGCCCGATCGGGATCGCTGCGCACGAACGCGGCGATGGTGGTGAGCGCGTTGTAGATGAAGTGCGGGGAGATCTGCGCCCGCAGGGCCCGGACCTCGGCCCGGGCCAGGTCCGCCCGGGAGACGTCCAGATCGGCCAGCTCCAGCTGGGTGGCGATGAAGCGCGACGTCTCGTCGGCGGCCCGGATCAGGTACGGCCCGACGGTCGACCCGGTCAGCACGACCAGCGCCCCGGCCGGCCGGCCGGACGCGACCAGCGGCACCACCACCGCCCGCGTCACCGCGCACCCGGGCACGGCGCAGGCCGGCAGGGTGACCAGCTGCCGGCGGTCGGCCCGCAGGGCGGCGCGGACGGTGTGCCCGACCACCCCGTCCGCCGGCGCCTCGACGTGGTGGCCGCCGGGTCCCTGGGCGCCGAGCGAGCGCCCGTCCGGATCGCACAGCGCCACCCCGGGGGTCTCCAGCAGCGCCCGCAGGTACGGCAGGGCCTGGACCGCGGACACCTCGGTCAACCCGTTGCGCAGCGGCGGCGCGGCCAGGCCGGCCGTCCGCAACGCCTGGGCCGCGGCCCGCACCCCCGGCGGGTCGAGCATCCGCCGGCGCACGAAACGGCCGGCCAGCAGCGCGACCACGATCAACCCGACCAGCAGTCCACCGACCAGCAGAAGGGTGATTGTCGTTGTCACGCAGAGCTTCCCGTCGATCGGCGGCGGCCGGCCGGCGGTCCGGCCGGCGGCGGAACGTTCCGTTCGCCACTTACTTTATGAACAAACCAGTGACCTTCGGGCCCGCTCCCGGGATTGTTCTCTCCAGTCCCCCCGCTACTCCGTCCCGCAGGAGAGAGTCAATGTCGACAGCTACGAATCCCCCGAAGGGCTCCGGTGCCGCAGTGGCCGACAAGCCCCGCAAGAAGATCAGCACGCACTGGCTGTACATCGCGGTCATCGTCGCGGTCGTCGCCGGTATCGCGGTCGGCCTGATCTTCGGCAAGAGCGCCGCCGGCCTGTCCGTGATCGGCACCGCGTTCGTCAACCTGATCAAGATGATGATCGCGCCGATCATCTTCTGCACGATCGTGCTGGGCATCGGCTCGGTCCGCAAGGCCTCGCAGGTCGGCAAGGTGGGCGGCATCGCCCTGCTCTACTTCGTGGTGATGTCCACCTTCGCCCTCGGCCTCGGCCTGCTGGTGGGCAACCTGGTCCACCCGGGCGACAGCCTGCAGGCGGCCGCGTCGACCGCCAGCTACACCGTGCCCGAGACCGCGGCCGGCTCCGGCAACTTCTTCCTCGACATCATCCCGCACTCCCTGCTCGGCGGTCTGACCGAGGGCAACGTGCTGCAGGCCCTGTTCGTCGCACTCCTGGTGGGCTTCGCGGTGCAGGCGCTGGGCAGCAAGGGTGAGCCGATCCTGAACGCGATCACGCACTTCCAGCGGCTGGTCTTCAAGATCCTGGCCGGCATCATGTGGCTGGCCCCGATCGGCGCCTTCGGTGCGATCGCCGGCGTCGTCGGCAACGCGGGCTGGGCCGCCATCGGCGCGCTGTCGCTGTTCGTCGCCGTCTTCTACGCCACCTGCCTGGCCTTCATCGTGCTCATCCTGGGCGGCCTGCTGAAGGTCACCACCGGCCTGTCGATCTTCAGCCTGCTCAAGTACCTGCGCCAGGAGTACCTGCTGATCGTCGCCACCAGCTCCTCCGAGACCGCCCTGCCGCGGCTCATCGCCAAGATGGAGCACCTGGGCGTCTCCAAGCCCGTCGTCGGCATCGTGGTCCCGACCGGTTACTCCTTCAACCTCGACGGCACCGCGATGTACCTGACCATGGCCTCGCTGTTCATCGGCAACGCCATGGGCACCCCGCTGACCTGGAGCGAGCAGCTGTCCCTGCTGCTGTTCATGATCATCGCCTCGAAGGGGGCCGCCGGGGTCACCGGCGCCGGCCTGGCCACCCTCGGCGGCGGCCTGGCCTCGCACCGCCCCGACCTGGTCCCCGGTGTCGGCCTGATCGTCGCCGTCGACCGGTTCATGTCCGAGGCCCGCGCCCTGACCAACTTCTCCGGCAACGCCGTCGCCACCCTGGTCATCGGCCACTGGACCAAGGAGGTCGACTACGACCAGACCAAGCGGGTGTTCACCAACGAGGATCCGTTCGACGACACCGACATGCTGGACGAGCACTCCGCGGCCGAGCATCGGGCGGACGTCAACTCCTACAAGACCAAGGAGCTGACCCACTGATCGGAACCGGCTGACCGGACACCGATCGACAGGACTCGGGGGTTCCCGGGCCAGCAGATCCCGGGAACGACATGACGAAGCGGCGGCGAGGACATCCTCGCCGCCGCTTTCGTCTGCCGGTCGACCGGTTCCGCCGTCCCCCGCGCCACCGACCTCGTTGCCGGCCGTCGTGGGGGTCGTCGGGTCAGGCCGCCGCGCTCGCCCGGTCCTTCCCCTCGGCGTCGACCGGCGGTGCCGGCGGTGTGACGACCGCCGCCCGGGCGAAGACGACGAACAGCGCGATCAGCAGGGCGACCCGGCCCCAGACGCCGATGAGCACCGCCTGCGGGGAGAACGCGTCCCAGGTGGTGTCGGGCAGCCGGCTGTTGATGAGGTACTGCCAGCGGAAGAAGCCGATGCCGATCGCGGCGTCGGCCGCGAAGTAGGCCAGGATCCAGCCGGCCCGGACCCGGAGCAGCACGAAGAAGGGCAGCAGCCAGAGCACGAACTGCGGCGAGTGCACCTTGTTGAACAGCAGGTAGGCGGTCAGCATCGCCGCGCAGACCGGCAGCCACGGGTAGACCCGGTCCCGGCGGAAGCGCAGCCACCCGACGCCGACCGCGAGCAGCAGGCCGAGCAGGGTGGCGATCGTCGCGGCCAGGGCGAGCCGGTCCTGCACCACCGCGTTGCCGGAGTTGCTGTACGGCCGGAACAGCCAGAACCAGATCGTGTTGGTCGTCATGTCGATCGGCCGGCTCCACTGGAACTGGAACGAGGCCCACCAGCCCCGGGGACCGGCGATCGCGAACGGCAGATTGCACAGCGCGAAGACCGCTCCGGTCCCGGCCAGGAAGCCGGCGCCGACCAGGACGCGCCGGCCGCGGGCGACGTCCGCCCGGCCCGGCCGCCAGGCCCCGGCCGCGAGCCAGCAGGCGACCGGCAGCGCTAACATCGCGGGTTATATATTCAATCCGGCACCCAGCCCTAGGGCCAGCGCCGCGTGGATCAGCGGCCGGGCACGGTCCACACCGCCGGCCGGCCGGGCGGCCCGCAGCAGGATCCAGCAGGCCCAGACCGAGCAGGCGACGGCGAACAGGTCCCAGTTGTGGAACGCGTACAGCACCAGCGGCGGCGCGAGGGCGAACCACCAGGACCGCAGACCGGCCAACCAGGCCAGCATCGCCGCCGACAGCAGCCCGGCGATGGCGAGCAGCAGGGCGGAGATGGTCAGGAAGTCGCCGTCGGTGTCGGACGGCAGCGCGGCCAGCCAGATCGCCAACCCGGTGAGCACCGGGTACTCCACCGCCCCGCCGTACAGCTCGCCCCGGGCCGCGTCGTACCCGCCGTGGACGTAGGGAAAGACGTGCTCGTCGATGTCCCGGCCGATCCACAGGTACTGGATGTCGGTGTAACAGACGTCGCGGGTGATCCGGACGCCGTAGTCGGGGGTGCTACGGCCCTGGGCGTCGTACTGCGGGCCGATGCAGCGGGCCTTGTTCGCGTACCCGGCGGCCAGGGTCAGCGCGCACAGCAGCACGGTGACCAGGACGAACACCGGCGTGCGTCGGGCAGCGGCCGACTCCAGCCGGGACAGCAACGGCAAGACCTAGTCCAGGGAGATCGGGGTGACCCCGAACGGGGCCAGCCCGGCCGCGCCGCCGTCGGCCGCGGTGAGCACGCAGATGCCGTCCTCGCCGATGCCGATGGAGTGCTCCCAGTGCGCGGCCCGGGCGCCGTCCTTGGTGACGACCGTCCAGTCGTCGGCCAGCACCCGGGTGCCGGGCCGGCCCAGCGTGAGCATCGGCTCGATGGCCAGGGCGATGCCGGGGGTCAGCCGCGGGCCCTTGCCCCGCTTGCCCTGGTTCGGCACGAACGGGGCCATGTGCATCGCGGTGCCGATGCCGTGCCCGCCGTATCCGGAGACCGAGCCGTAGCGGCGGCCGTCGGCCCGCGCGGACCAGCCGACCGACTGCTCGACGGCGGCGGAGATGTCGCCCAGCCGGCCCTGCGGCCGGGCCGCGGCGATGCCGGCCCACATCGCCCGCTCGCAGGCGGCGATGAGGTCGACCTCGCTCATCCCCTGCTCGTCCGGCGGCGGGGCGCCGACGTGCAGCGAGACCGCGCTGTCGGCGTGCCAGCCGTCGACGATGCACCCGGCGTCGATCGAGAGCAGATCGCCCTCGTGCAGCACCCGGTCGGCCGCCGGGATGCCGTGCACCACCTCGTCGTTCACCGACGCGCAGATGGTGGCCGGGAAGCCCGGGTCGTCGCCCCGGGCCCCGTAGTGCAGGAAGTTGCTGGTCCCGCCGCCCTCGGCGATGACCGTCGCCACGGCGTCGTTGACGTCCATGGTGGTGGCGCCGGGCGCGACGGCCGCGCGCCCGGCGGCGATGGCCTCGGCGAGCAACCGGCCGGCGGCGCGCATGGCCTGCAGTTCGCCGCGGGTCTTGACCTGGATCGCCTCAGCCATCGACTGCCACTTCTTTCGAGCACGCCTTCCGGACGGAACGGATCAGTGGCCGAGCGCCGTGAGCGCCCGCCGCTGCACCTCGTCGATGGTGCCGACGCCGTCGATCGCCACCAGCTTGGACGCGTAGTAGTCCAGCAGCGGCTTGGTCTCCTGGTGGTACAGCTCGAGCCGGCGGCTGATCGCCTCCGCGGTGTCGTCGGCGCGTCCGCGGGCGAGCATGCGCTCCAGCAGCACGTCGTCGGGCACCTCGAGCAACAGCACCTTGTCGATGTCCTCGTCCCGTTCGACCAGGATCTCGCCGAGCTTGTTCGCCTGGACGACGGTCCGCGGGAAGCCGTCGAGCAGGAAGCCCTTGGCCGCGTCGGCCTCGTCGAACCGGGCGGCGACCATGGCCACGGTGACGTCGTCGGGAACCAGTTCGCCGGCGTCCATGTACTTCTTGGCCAGGACGCCGAGCTCGGTGCCGGCGCCGACGTTGGCCCGGAAGATGTCACCGGTGGAGATGTGCGGGATGCCGATCGCCTCGGCGAGGCGGCTGGCCTGGGTGCCCTTGCCGGCACCCTGGGGACCGACGATCAGAATTCTCATCAGCGGAGGAACCCTTCATAGTTGCGCTGCATCAGCTGGGTCTCGATCTGCTTGACGGTGTCCAGCCCAACACCGACCATGATCAGGACTGCTGTGCCACCGAACGGGACGTTCTGATTGTTGCCTTCGCCGGTCAGTTCGAGGAAGAGGTTCGGGAGAATCGCCACAGTTCCCAGATAGATGGACCCGGGCAGGGTAATGCGGGACAGCACGAACTGCAGGTACTCGGCCGTCGGCCGGCCCGGCCGGATGCCCGGGATGAACCCGCCGTACTTCTTGAGCTCGTCGGCCCGCTCGGTCGGGTTGAAGGTGATCCCGACGTAGAAGTAGGTGAAGAAGATGATCAGGGCGAAGTACAGCAGGATGTGCACCCAGCTGCCCTGGTTGATCACGTAGAGCTGCAGGAACTGCGCCCACCCGCTGACCTCCTGGGTGCCGTCGGCGCTGACCGTGGTCGGCGCGACCAGCTGGACCAGCAGCAGCGGCAGGTACAGCAGGGAGGTGGCGAAGATGACCGGGATGACGCCGGCCTGGTTCACCTTCAGCGGCAGGTAGGTCGACGTGCCGCCATACATCTTGCGGCCGATCATCCGCTTGGCGTACTGCACCGGCAGCCGGCGCTGGCCCTGCTCCACGAACACGACCGCGGCGATGATCGCCAGCGCCAGGACCAGCACCACGGTGAAGACGACCGCGCCCTGGTTGTTGAGGATGTTCATGCCCTCGGCCGGGATGCGGGCCGCGATCGACGTGAAGATCAGGATCGACATGCCGTTGCCGATGCCCCGGTCGGTGATGAGCTCGCCCATCCACATGATCGCGGCGGTGCCGGCGGTCATCGTGAGCACCAGGGTGATCAGGGCGAAGGCGCTCTGGTCGGGGATGATCTGGTCGCCGACCGAGCAGCCCGGGAACATCTGGCCGTTGATGGCCAGGGCCAGGAACGCGGTCGACTGCAGCACGCCCAGCCCGATGGTCAGGTACCGGGTGTACTGGGTGAGCTTGGCCTGGCCGGCCTGGCCCTGCTTCTTGAGCTCCTCGAACCGCGGGATGACCACGCCCAGCAACTGGACGATGATCGACGCGGTGATGTACGGCATGATGCCCAGCGCAAACACGCTCAACCGCAGCAGCGCGCCGCCGGAGAACAGGTTCAGCACGGTGAACAGGTCGTTGCCCGTCCCGGCCTCGTCGATGCACTGCTGGATGGCGCCGTAGGACACACCCGGCGACGGGACGGTGGCGCCCAGCCGGTAGATGGCGACCATGGCGAGCGTGAAGAGGATCTTCTTGCGCAGATCGGGTGTCTTCAGCGCCGAGACGAAGGCGGCGAGCAATGATCCTCCTGGCTTCACCGGGCCGAGGTGGTGCCGGCCCGATCGGGGTTGCCGAACCCGGTTGGTCGGAACTCCGTCGTTGCGTGGTGGCCCGTGAGCC
>NZ_JBMDXT010000339.1:0-1867 GCF_048594475.1 Nakamurella sp.
CCCGGATCGCCCGGCCGACCACGACCAGGGCCAGCGCCAGGCCGAGGCCGACGAGCGCCGCACACCCGACGAGAACCTGGTGATAGAGCCGGAAGTCGGCCAGCAGCGCGGCGGCCGCCGGCTCGAGCGGGCCGTGTCGGAGTTCGCCGGCCAGCCGGGCGGACGCCGCCGCCACGGCCGGGTCGGCGCCGCCGACCGGCAGGAAGGTCAGCACCGAGGCGAGCGGGGCCACGGCACCCTGCACGTTGGCGACGACGATCAGCAGGGCCACCGCGGCCGCCGCGACCAGCAACGGTCCGGCCGCCGCCCGAGATCCGCGGCGACGCCACCCGACCGCGGCGGACCGCCGGCCGGCGAGCCGGACACCGGCCGCGATCAGGGCGCCGAGCAGCAGGCCGCCGGCCAGCGCCTTGGCCAGGTGGAAGCCCTGCCAGAAGGCCGCGGCCTGCACCAGGGCATCGGCCGGTCCGGAGCCGGCCGTCAGGGTCGCCAGGAATCCCGCGCGCACGGCGTCGACGAGCGAACCCAGCCGGACCGCCCCGCTGCCCGGCCACCGGGCGCCGACCCAGGCGGGCACGAAGGCGGTGATCAGCGTGAGGGCGACGACGACACCGGCCAGGAGCCGGCCGGGCAGCTGCCGGCGGCGGGCGGGGGCAGGGAGGGCTGCGGACACGAGCGTCCTTTCCGAGTTCCGGTCCGTCGGATCACCGGCCGGTCACCCGGGCGGTCCGATCAGCGTAGGAAGCCGGCGCGCCCACCCGCATCGGGCGCCGGACGGGTCCTGGGACCGGTCGTCTCCTCCCCAGGGAGGAGACGATCCGGTCAGAACCAGCGTTCGAGGATCTGCGCCACCGCGTCCTCGTGGTGCTGCGCGCCGACCTCGCTGACGATCGCGTGCACGTCCGGATGCCCGTTGCCCATCCCGACGCTGAACCCCGCCCAGTGCAGCATCTCCAGGTCGTTAGGCATGTCCCCGAACGCGACGACGTCCTGCCGGTCGATCCCCCACCGCGCGGCCAGCTCGGCCAGTGCGGTGCCCTTGTTGACACCGGCCGCGGCCACCTCGATCAGACCGTCGTCGGTGGAGTAGGTGATGGAGACCTCCTCCGCGCCGACGGCGCGGGCGGCCAGCGCCAGCGAGCGGGAGTCCTCACGGCCGCGCACGAGCAGCTTGGCCGCCGGCTCGGCCAGCAGGTCGGCCCGGTCGGCGCGCTGGAAGTAGCCGAAGGCCCACGGGTGGTCGTAGTCGTGCTCGGCGATGCAGGCCTGCAGGGAGATGCCCAGCCGCTCCACGGCCAGCGAGAACGTGTCGGTCTCCCGCTCCAGCCCGGTGACGAAGGACTGCATCGTGTCGGGCGTCAGCGGGGAGGCCGCGATGATCTCGTTGGCCGCGACGTCGTAGACGACGGCGCCGTTCATGCACACGGCGATCCCGGTGAAGCCGGCCTCGATCACCGGGCCCAGCCACCAGATGGGCCGGCCGGTCGCGATGACGACGTGGGCGCCGGCCGCCGCGGCCCGGTTGAGCGCGTCCATGTTGCGCTCGCTGATCTTCATTCCGGACTCGTCGAGCAGCGTGCCGTCGAGGTCGGTGACCACCATGGCCGGGGCGTCCGGGCGTTGGGGGGCGAGCCCGGTCACGGGATCGGTCGGGTCCGTCGAGGTCGTCACCGCCCCATTCTCCCCCGGGCCACGCGCCGCCCGGACCACAGCGCCCGGCACCCGGCGCCCGGCACCCGGCACCCGGCACCCGGCACCCGGCACCCGGCACCCGGCACCCGGCACCCGGCACCCGGCACCATGGGGGGTGTGGACGACCCGACCCGCCGGCCCCAATAGCGGCGGGCCGACCGCCTCGCCCTGATCC
>NZ_JBMDXT010000034.1:0-13862 GCF_048594475.1 Nakamurella sp.
GCGACGATCTGCTGGGCGGCGATGTCGAGCGGGTTGGCGATGGTCGACAGCGACTCGATCGCCCCGACCTGCATCCGGCCGGCGACCACGGCCGCCGAGATCAGGTCGCCCCGGAACTTGGGGAACATGACGCCGTGGCTCGGCGCCCCGACCTGGTGCCCGGCCCGCCCGATCCGCTGCAGCCCGCTGGCCACCGACGGCGGCGCCTCGACCTGCACCACCAGGTCGACCGCACCCATGTCGATGCCCAGTTCCAGGGACGAGGTGGCGACCACCGCGGGCAGCCGACCGGTCTTGAGCTCGTCCTCGACCAGCGCCCGCTGCTCCCGGGACACCGACCCGTGGTGGGCCTTGGCCAGCACCGACGCCGCGCCCAGGGACGACCCGGACTGGGCGATCGCCTCGGCCGGCGAACCGAGCCGCTCGGCCTCCGCGCGCAGCGCCTCGTCGCTCGCGGCGTGGCGTTCGGCATGGATCTCGTTGAGCCGGGCGGTCAACCGCTCGGCCAGCCGGCGGGAGTTGGCGAACACGATGGTCGAGCGATGGGACTCGATCAGATCGACCCCCCGCTCCTCGACGTGCGGCCAGAGCGAGCTGCGGTTGACCTCGCCCGCCGCTTTGCCGGTGAGGTCCTCGGTGACCTGCCCCAGGGCGGCCATGTCCGGGACCGGCACCACCACGTCCACGTCGATCTGCTTGGTCGACGGCGGCTGCACCACGGTGACCGGGCGGCCGCCGGCGAGGAACCGGGACACCTCCTCGACCGGCCGGACGGTCGCCGACAATCCGACCCGCTGGGCCGGGCGATCGAGCAGGGCATCCAGCCGGTCGAGCGAGACCGCCATGTGCGCGCCCCGCTTGGTGCCGGCGACGGCGTGGATCTCGTCGACGATGACCGTCCGGATCCCGGTCAGCATCTCCCGGGCGCGGCTGGTGAGCAGCAGGAACAGCGATTCGGGTGTGGTGATGAGGATGTCGGCGCCCTCCCGGGCGAACAACCGGCGGTCCTGGGCCGATGTGTCGCCCGAGCGCACGGCGACCGACACCTCCGGCAGGGGCAGGCCGCGGGCGGTGGCCAGCCCGCGCAGACCGGCCAGCGGCGACCGCAGGTTGCGCTCGACGTCGACGGCCAGGGCCTTGAGCGGTGAGAGGTACAGCACGGAACAGGCGGGCCGGGAGCCGGCGGGATCGGCCGGCGGCCCGATGAGCTCGTCGATCGCGGACAGGAACGCGGCCAGCGTCTTGCCGGACCCGGTCGGCGCCACCACCAGGGTGTGCTCGCCGCGGCCGATCGCGTCCCACGCGCCGGCCTGGGCCGCGGTCGGACCGGCGAACGCGCCGGTGAACCACTCCCGCACCAGCGGGTGGAACCGGTCGAGGGCCGCCGGCCCGGAGCCGGCGTCGGGTGTGCTCACCCGGTCATTGTGCGTGCGTGGTCCGACAGTCCCGCCGGAGCGCCCCGATCAGCGGGTTCATCCGGTCCGGCGGTTACCGTGCACCTGATCACGGGCAGGGGACGACCAGGGAGGCGACCGGTGGGGGTCCAGTCGAACGGGACGGCGGCGCTGGCCGGCTTGGTGATCGGCGGCGCCGCGCTGGTGCAGCCGGCGCGGTGGCTGCGGGTGCGCGGACGGGCGGACACGGCCGTGGTGACCCTGGCCTCGGTGTCCCTGCTCCCGGCCGCGGCGGCCGAGCTGACGCTGGTCGCCGGCCGGCGCTGGACCGCCGCGGGCGTCGGGGCCGTCGTGCTCGCCGCCGCCGCCGCGGTGCACGCCCCGCTGTTCCGGCGGACCGCCGCGTCGGCCGCGATCGCCGCCCGCTCGATCGACGGCCCGGAACCCGGTTCGAGCGGGACACCGGCAGGCGCTCCCACCCCCGACCACACCCCCACCGCCGACCACGGCCCCGGCGCCGCGGTCCGGCTCACCGTCATGACCGCGAACCTGCTGCACGGTCGGGCCGATGTCGAGGCGCTGGCCCGCACCGCCGAGCGGCACGACGTCGACGTGCTCTGCGTGCAGGAGGTCCATCCGGGCGCGCTGAACGCGATCGGCCGCCGGGTCGCCGGGCAGCTTCCGCACCGCCACATCCGGGGTGGGTTCCGGGGTGCCGGGACGGGCATCTTCAGCCGTCATCCCCTGGTCGACGGGCAGCTGCCGGACGGCTACGGCTTTCCGCCGGTCGTCGCCGACGTCCTGGTCCCCACGTCCGGCGACCCGCGCCGGGTCGGCGTCATGTCGTTCCACAGCAAGGCGCCGGTCGGCAACGGTGGGGCCCGGTACTGGGCCGACGACCTGGCCCGGCTGGGCCGGCTGATGGCCGCGCACCCCGGCCCGCTGATCGTCGCGGGCGACTTCAACGCGACCCACGATCATCGGCAGTTCCGCGATCTGCTCACCGGCGGGTACCACGACGCCGCCGCCGATGCCGGCGCCGGGTTCGTCTTCACCTTCCCCGCCCACCGGTTCCGCGTGCCCATCGCGGGCCTGGACCACGTCGTGCTGAGCCGGGAGCTGGTCGGCCTGGACGTCCGGTCGGCCCGCCAGCCCGGCACCGATCACAAGGCCGTCATCGCCCGCGTCGCCCTGACCTGACCGGCGCTGCCGGACCCTGTCTGCCCTGATCCGTCCCACCGCTGCCGCCCTGCCGTTCTCAGGCGAGGTCGGGCCGGCCGGCTCCTACTAGCGTCATGGCTCATGACCGTCGTCAAGTCGATCCTGCTGTTCGTCCTGGCCGCCGTGGCCGAGATCGGTGGCGCCTGGCTGATCTGGCAGGGCGTCCGCGAGCACCGTGGGCTGCTGTGGATCGGGGCCGGAGTGATCGCTCTCGGCTTGTACGGGTTCGTCGCCACCCTGCAGCCGGACGCGGCCTTCGGCCGGATCCTGGCCGCCTACGGCGGGGTGTTCGTCGCCGGGTCGCTGGCCTGGGGCATGGTCGTAGACAAGGTCCGCCCCGACCGCTGGGACCTGATCGGCGCCGCTATCTGCCTCGTCGGCGTCGCGGTGATCATGTACGCGCCGCGGTCGGCCTGACCCGCCGGCTCGGACCGCCTCGGACCGATCGACTTGCCACCTTGCGCCCTCCCGGGGGCCCGATAAGGGCGCAACCTGGCAAGTCGATCGAGCCACCACCGCCCCCCGGGCCCGCGACCGGCCCGGGGAAGGGGCGGGTCTCAGTCAGTCGATCACCGCCGCCGCGGCCGCGGCGATCAGCCGCAGGTTGTGCGGCAGGGCGCCGTCGAACCCGGGGGTGCTCATGGTGAGGATGACGGTGTCCTGGGCCGGGTTGTTGACGAACTTGGTGGAGAAGAAGCCCTGCCAGCTGTACGCACCCGGACCGCCCAGGTAGTGGATCGACCCGGCCGGCGCGTTCACGCCCTCCTGGATGTCGACCATGTACCCCCACTTGTTCTGCGTCAGCTGCCAGTTGCGCAGGTCGCCGATCTGGTTGGTGGTCATCAGCCGGACCGACGACGGGCTCAGCACCCGGACCCCGTCCAGCGCACCCCGGTTCAGCAACATCTGGGCGAAGCGGAAGTAGTCGGCCGTGGTGCCGTGCAGCCCGCCGGCGCCGCTGAAGTAGGTCTGGTGCTCGCTGAACGTGTAGTCCGGGCCGAGGTTCCCGTGCCCCAGCGGCGACGACCCGACCTGCTTGGCGTCCCGGCCGGCCCAGTAGACGGCGGCGATCCGCTCGTGCACCGACGTGGGCGGGAAGAACCAGGTCTCGTGCATGCCCAGCGGGGTGAGGATGTGCTGACGCAGGTAGCTGTCGAAGTCCTGCCCGGAGACGACCTCGACCAGCCGGCACAGCGTGTCGACGCTGTTGTTGGAGTAGTCGAACATGGTGCCGGGCTGGGCGATCAGCGGCAGCGACGCCAGGATCTCGATGTTCTCCTGGAGCGTGATCGGCGGCGCGTTCAGGTCGTCCATCAACCCGGCGTCCTTGTACAGCTGCGGCACCACGCCGTAGACGGGCGGCTCGAACATCCGGTACCACCAGGTGTTCGTCATGCCGCCGGTCATCGTCAGCAGGTCGTGGACGGTGATCTCCCGGTCGGCCGCGGCCAGGTGGGTCACCTGCCAGTCCCGGACGACGGCGACCTTCGGGTCGGCGAACGCCGGCAGGTAGGTGGAGATGGGCTCGTGCAGGGCGATCCGACCCTGCTCGAACAGTTGCAGCACGGCTACCGCGGCGATCACCTTCGACATCGAGGCGAGCCGGAACACGCTGTCGGTGGCCATCGGGACGACCTCGCCGTCCCGCTCGTCGGCCTTGCCGAAGGCCTTGAAGTAGCAGACCTTGCCGTGCCGGGCGACCAGCACCACCGACCCCTGGTAGGCGTTCTCGGCCAGGAACCGGTGCTGCAACCGGTCGATGTTGGCCAGGTAGGCGCTGCTGACCCCGACATCCTCGGGTTCGACCTGCTCGGGGGGTGTGATGTGCGGGGTGCCCATGCGGAGAGTCCCTTCTGACGACGGTGTCAAAGACCGCCGCGAAGACTACTCCGGGATGATCAGCGTCTGAGTGTTCCGGTTCAACGTCCTGCCCTGGAAGAAGGCCTTGTCCCGGGCCCGCATGATGAACATCAGGACCGCCCCGAGCAGGATCAGCCCGAGGCCCAGCACGAACACCACGCCGAGGCCGAAGATGGCCACCCCGCTACCGTCGTACTCCGGATCGGCGCTGTCCTTGAGGGTCACGAAGAAGACGAACCACAGCCCGAGCCCCCCGATCAGCGGCAGCAGGAACTTGAAGATGACGTTGTTGAAGCTGGTGAACAGCTCGGCGCGGAAGAACCAGACGCAGCCGATCGCGGTGAGCCCGTAGTAGAAGCAGATCATCAGGCCCAGCGACAGGATCGTGTCGGTCAGCACGGCCTCGGAGACCAGGAACAGGATCGCGTAGAAGGCACCCGCGATGCAGCCGGCGACGATGGTGTTGAAGCCCGGGGTCTTGAACTTCGGGTGGATGCTGGCGAACCGCGCGGGCAGCGCCCGGTAGGACGCCATGCCGAGCATGGTCCGGGTGGTCGGCAGGAAGGTGGTCATCAGGCTGGCCGCCGACGAGGCGAGCACGGCCAGGAACAGCAGGTTGTACCAGGGGTTGCCCATGACCGGTTCGGCCAGCGCCCCGAACACGTTGTCCTGGTTCGCCTCATTACTCAGGCCGAGACCCTCGGTGCCGTCCCCGGCATACATCAGCGCCGAGATCGACACCAACAGGTAGGTCAGCAGGATGGAGAGCACGCAGAGCAGCGCCGCCCGGCCCGGCGTCTTGTCCGAGTCCTTGGACTCCTCGTTGATGGTCAGGGCCGTGTCCCAGCCCCAGAACGAGAAGATCGAGGCGCCCAGGCCGGCCACGAACGCCGACAGCGTCAGCCCGGTGAAGGGGTTGAACCAGTCCCAGTTGAAGGCCAGCCCGTCCGGGTCGTCGGGGCCACCGGCCTTGGTGACCGCGGCGATGACGAACCAGGCCAGCACGATCAGCTGGAAGCCGACCAGGATGAACTGCACTTTTTCGGTGGTGGTGATGCCGCGGTAGGCGACCGCCGTGGCCATGGCCAGGAACAGCAGGCAGGTGCCGATGTTGACGGCCTTGTTCTCCCACAAGGCGCCGAGATTGTCGTTCTTGAAAAGGCTGCCGAGCAGTTGATAGAAGAACTGGACGCCGATCGCGGCCAGGTTGGCCAGCACGATGATCGTCGCGACGATGGCGACGAATCCGCCGAGCCAGCCGACGTACGGGCCGAACGCCCGGGTGGTCCAGGTGAAGGACGTGCCACAGTCCGGGTCGACGCGGTTGAACTCCCGATACGCGTAGGCGGCGAAGAACATCGGGATGAAGCCGGCGATGAAGATGATCGGCATCTTCACCCCGGCCACCGCGACCACCAGGCCGATCGTCGCGGTCAGGGTGTAGGCGGGGGCCACGCTGGAGATGCCCAGGACGGTCCCACCGAGCAGACCGACCGAGCCGCCGGCCAGGCCCTTGTCCTTCTCCGCGTGATGGTGGCCGTCCTTGCCCAGCAGGGCGTCTCCGACGTGGTGCTCCGAACCCTCAGTACTCATGAGTCGCCTCGCCTCGGTCAGCGCGGAAGGGTGTGCTGGTCACGAACGCGGTCACAGTAAACCTGACACATGACGCAGCCGATACTCGGGAACCTCTTTTGTTTGCGATCGTGACGAAACGTAGACCGGACGCCCCGACCGGGTGATCGGTCGGGGCCCGGTTCGCGCGTCCCGAGCGGTCAGATCCTCTCCTCACCGGAGACGACGTCCGGCGTCCGGCTCATGTCCGGGATGTCGAAGTGGACGTTGGTCAGGTGCCAGACCGTGTTGCCCATCGTCACGGTGAAGTCGCCGTACTGCCGGGTCGTCGGCTGATGCACCTCGACGTAGCCCCGGTGGCCCGGGCTGACCTTGAACGTGCGGCTGATGGTGCCGGTGCGCCCCTCGCTCCAGGTCTTGCCGTACTTGGCCGACAGGGTGGTGTCCACCAGCCCGAAGAGGGTCATCTTGGCACTCACGGTCCCCTCGACGCTGGAACTGGCGTTGAAGGTGAACACGTCCGACACGGTCACCGGCAGCGGCTCGGCGAACCGGTTGACCTCCGAGGCCTTGCGGGACACCAGCGCCGGCCCGGCCTGGGTGGTCGTCGGCCGGAAGGTGCAGCTGGCCTGCCCGCCGGCGCAGAGCTGGTTGAGCAGGTCGGCCTGCCGCTGCTTGTCGGCATCAGGCACGGTGATCGACGTGCCGAACGGGTCGACGAACGTGGCCCGCTGCGAGGTGTAGCCCAGCCCCTGGACGTCCAGCCCGCCCAGGCGACCGTCGCTGTAGGGAATCATGATGCTCGGCGTCTTGAGGAAGGAATCGACCCACAATTCCATCTGGAAGACCCGCACGCTGCCCGAACCGTCGTCGTCGGAGAAGGTCAGCTTCGTCTTCGGGGTGTCGCCGAACCACCACACCTTCTCGTAGTGCAAGGACTCGCCGGGCCGCAGCACCGTGCCGATGTAGGGGGCACCGTCGCCCCGGCCCGGGGAATCGATGGCCGAAAGCGTGATGGTGTGGCTGGACAGGTTCCGGATGTCGAAACCCTGGGTGTAATGGACGGCGGCCGAGGCCAGCGCCGGCCCCGCCGATCGGGCCGGGGCGGCGGCGACGTCGGTGGCCCCGGCGAGCCCGGCGAACGCGCCGGCGATCAGCACGGGCGAGAGCACCCGCAGCGCGAACCGGCGGCGGCCGGTCATTCCGTCGGTGGCCGTCCGGGCGGTCTTGTGGGTGGCGGTCATGTCATTGTCCTTTCGATTGTCGGGCACTATCTCGACGCAGCGTCGACCGCGCCCGACAATGGATTCGAGTGGTATTCGATGATGCGAACTCAGGCCGGACTTTCCGTTCTGAGGTATTTCCCCGGGGTGATGAGAAAACGATAGATTCGGCGCGCGCCGGTATCGATGGACCGCACTCCACAACCGATGGGTGCCTGCACCACACCGGCTCGTCCACCGATCGGTGGTGCGCCGGAGCCGGCCGCCCCGGATGCTGGTCCGATGATCACGGCAATCCGCCCGGCCGGCGCCGCCGCCCCGCCCGATTCGAGCCTGCGGGACGCCCTGCTGGCGATCGGCGGCCTGATGGGCGTCCTGGTCTACGTCGAGCTGGCCGTGCCGGGCATCGCACCGGTCGGCGCCGCGTCCGTGCTCGACGCGATCGCGGTCACCGCGTTCACCGGGACCGGGCTGGTCGCCTGGCGACGCCGGCCGCACAACCGCACCGGACGGCTGCTGGTCGCCACCGCGGCCGCGTTGCTCGTCGCCGGGATGAACGACGATCAGGTGCCCGGGCTCCAGGTCCTCGGCCGGATCGCCGAGTCACTGCCGCTGGCGGTGCTGATCCACCTGCTGCTCGCCTACCCTTCGGGCCGGCTGGCGGGGCGGGCGGCCCGGGTGACCGCCGCGGCCGGCTACGCGGTCGCACTCGGGCTGCAGTACCCCAGGAGCCTGCTCCCGCCGGCCGCGTCCGACGCGCTGTGGAACGTGCAGGCCGGGCTCGGGCTGATCGTCCTGATCGCCACGTTCGCGCTGGTCAGCCGGGGCCTGGCCGGCACGCCGACGGCCATCCGGCGGCAGCTCGCACCCTTCGTGCTGGCCGGCTGCGCGATGCTGGCGCTGATCGCCGGATCCCTGGTCGTCCTGCATCGGCAGCCCGCTCCCGACCAGTCCGATCTGGCCGTCCTGGTGCAGGTCGCGGCCGTCTCGGTGCTGCCGTTCGCCTTTCTCGCCGGCATGCTGGTCGGCGCGTTCGGCCGGGCCGGGGAGCTCGAGGAGCTGGCCCGCGGCCTCGCCGACGCCTCGGCGGAACCGGCCCTGCTGGACGAGCTGGTCGCCCGCGCCCTCGGCGATCCGAGCGCGCAGGTCGCCTGGTCCCCGCCGGCCGGCGCCGGGTCCGACCCGGTCGACAGCCGGGGCGTGCCGATGACCGGTCCCGATGGTCCCCCGTTTCCCGCGACCGACGCGGTTCCCGCGGCCGACGCGGTTCCCGCGGTCCTCCGGGCCGGGGCCCCGGCCCGCCGGGGCGGGTGGCCGATCGGCCCGGCCGGCCGGCCGGTGGGCGGGCTGTCCTACGACCGCTCGGTGATCGCCGACGAGGGGCTCGTCGCGACCGTCGCCGGGCCGCTGGGCCTGGCGATGGACAACCGGCGGCTGGTGGTCGACCTGCGCGCGGCCGTGCGCGACCTGGACGAGGCCGCCGAGCGGCTGCGCGAGTCGCGGCGGCGGATCGTGGTCGCCGCGGACGCCGAGCGTCGCCGGATCGCCCGCGACCTGCACGACGGGCCGCAGCAGCGGATCGTGCTGATCGGCATCGACGCCCAACGGCTGGGCCGGCGGGCGGGCGACCCGGACCGGGTTCGTGACCTGGCCGAGCAGATCACCGAGCAGCTGCGGACCCTGCTGGACGACCTGCGCGCCCTGGTCCAGGGCATCATGCCGGCGACCCTGACCGAACGCGGCCTGGCCGCGGCGGTCACCGTGCTGGCCGAGTCGATGCCCGTGCCGGTGCGCCTGCGGCTCGACCCGGATCTGGGCCGGCTGCCGGCCGAGGTCGAATCCACCGGCTACTTCATGGTGGCCGAGGCGCTGACCAACGTGGTCAAGCACGCCGCGGCGGGGCGGATCGAGGTGGAGCTGCACGCGACCGGCGGGCGGCTGGCGGTGACCGTCACCGACGACGGCCGGGGTCCGGCCGGCGCCGTCCCCGGGTTCGGCCTGCGCAGTCTGCGGGACCGGGTCGGGGCGCTGGACGGTACCGTGACGCTCCGGCCGGGGCCCGCCGGGGGAACCCGCCTGCGAGCGGAGTTCGCATGCGCGTGATCATCGCCGAGGACGAGGTGTTGCTGCGCGAGGGCATCGCCCGCATCCTGCGCGACGAGGACTACCAGGTCGTCGGGCTGGCCGGCAGCCGGGACGAGCTGCTCGCCCAGGTCGCGGCGCACCGCCCGGAGCTGGTGGTCACCGACATCCGGATGCCTCCGGGGTTCACCGACGAGGGGCTCACCGCGGCCCGGCAGATCCGCCGCGACCAGCCGGGCACCCGCATCGTCGTGCTGTCCCAGCACGTGGACACCACCGGGGCGGTCGACCTGCTCGCCGACGGCGCCGACGGCCTTGGCTATCTGCTCAAACGGCGGGTGATGCACCTCGACGAGTTCCTCGACTCGGTGCGCCGGGTCGCGGCCGGCGGGTCGGCGATCGACCCGGAGGTGATCGCCACCATGGTCCGACGGGAGGTCCGGGACCGCGGCGGCGACGACCGGGATTCCGGGATCGCCGCCCTGACGCCGCGCCGGCTCGAGGTGCTGGAGTTGATGGCGCAGGGCTACAGCAACACCCGCATCGCCCGCCAGCTGGTCGTCACCGAGAAGGCGGTCGCCCGCAGCATCGCGCTGATCTTCCAGACCCTGGGTCTGCCCCCGGACCCCGACGACCACCGCCGGGTGATCGCCGTCATCCGCTACCTGAACGGCCGCGGGTCGACCTGACCAGCGGTGACCCGACCCGGACCCGGCACTGACCCCCGCACCCGCGGACCATGCTCCGGCCCCGGCGCGGCCGGCCTTCCGCAGCCGACCGGGGCGCTCACCCGGGAGCGAAATCCCGTTGTGAGTGAGTACTCACTCAGCTAGGCTGCGATGCCGTGACCCCACCCCCTTCCGGCCGCGCCGCGCCGATGCCCGCCGAGGAGCGCCGGGCCGCGATCATCGCGGCCGCGACCCCGCTGGTCTGCGACCACGGGGCGACGGTGACCAGCCGGGAGATCGCCGAGGCCGCCGGGATCGCCGAGGGCACCGTGTTCCGGGTCTTCCCGGACAAGGACGCCGTCATCCGGGCCGTGGTGGACAAGATCCTGGATCCCGAGCCGTTCGTGCAGTCCTTGCGCCGGATTGATCCCGAGCAGAGCCTGGAGCAGGTGCTGCACGAGGCCGTCGAGGCGATGCGGCAACGCCTGGCCAGCGTGTGGCGGATCATGTGGATGCTGCGGTGGGTCGGGCCGCCGGGTGAGGAACCCCGGTCCACGTACGCACCGGCGGCCCGGCCGGACATGAGCCGGGCGAACGAGGCGATGGCCGACCTGCTGCTGCCCCACCGGCACCGCCTGCGCCTGCCGCCGTTCGAAGCCGCGACGATGTTCCGCCTGGTCACCTTCTCCAGTGCGCACCCCGCCATCACCGAGGGGCATCCGTTGCCGACCGGGCAGATTGTCGATCTGCTGCTGCACGGCATCGGCGCCCCCGCCGCCACCGGATCCCCGGCCGACCGATGTGAATCCGCCGCCCATGAAGTCGGAGTGATGTGATGCTGCTGACCCTGCTGCGCACCCGCCTGCGCCCCTACGCCGGACCGCTGCTGATCGTCGTGCTGTTCCAGCTGATCGGCACGATCGCCAGCCTGTACCTGCCCACCCTCAACGCCGAGATCATCGACGACGGGGTGGCCAAGGGCGACACCGGCTTCATCGTCTCGACCGGCGCGGTGATGCTGGGCATCACGATCGTGCAGATCGTGGCGACGATCGTCGCGGTCTACTACGGCGCCCGCACCGCGATGAGTTTCGGTCGCGACCTGCGTGCCGCGCTCTTCCACCAGGTCGGCACGTTCTCCGACCGGGAGGTCGCCCAGTTCGGGGCGCCGTCGCTGATCACCCGCAACACCAACGACGTGCAGCAGGTCCAGATGCTGGTGCTGATGACCTGCACGCTGATGGTGTCGGCCCCGATCATGTGCATCGGCGGGATCATCATGGCGGTCCGGACCGACCTGGGCCTGGCCTGGCTGCTGGTGGTCTGCATCCCCGTCCTGATCATCGCGATCGGCCTCATCGTGGTCCGGATGATCCCCCAGTTCCGCAAGATGCAGGCCCGGCTGGACGTGGTCAACCGGGTGTTGCGCGAGCAGATCTCGGGGGTGCGGGTGGTCCGCGCCTTCGTCCGGGAACCGCTGGAGACGCGGCGGTTCGCCCGCGCCAACGAGGACCTGACCGACAGCGCCCTGCGGGCCGGCCGGCTGATGGCGCTGATGTTCCCGGTCGTCATGCTCGTGGTGAACGTGTCCAGCGTGGCCGTGCTGTGGTTCGGCGGGCACCGGGTGGACGCCGGCGAGATCCAGATCGGGGCGCTCATCGCATTCCTGAACTACCTCATGCAGATCCTGTTCTCGGTGATGATGGCGACGTTCATGGTCGTCATGGTGCCGCGTGCGGCGGTCAGCGCCGACCGGATCAGCGAGGTGCTGTCCACCGAGACGTCCGTCCGGCCGCCCGCGCACCCGGTCGAACCGGGGACCCGGACCGGCGACGTCGTGCTCGACGGCGTCGACTTCAGTTACCCGGGAGCCAGTGATCCGGTGCTGTGCGGGGTCTCGCTGCACGCCCGGCCGGGCACGACGACCGCGATCATCGGCTCCACCGGGGCCGGCAAGACCACCCTGCTCTCGCTGATCCCGCGGCTGTTCGACGTGACCGGCGGCGCGGTGCGGGTGGACGGGGTCGACGTGCGCGACTTCGACCCGGAGACGCTGTGGGACCGGATCGGGCTGGTGCCGCAGAAGCCGTTCCTGTTCAGCGGCACGGTCGCCTCCAACTTGCGGTACGGCAATCCCGACGCCACCGACGAGCAGTTGTGGCACGCCCTGACCGTCGCCCAGGCGATGGATTTCGTCGCGGCGATGCCGGACGGGCTGGAGTCGCCCATCACCCAGGGCGGCACCAACGTCTCCGGCGGGCAACGGCAGCGCCTGGCCATCGCCCGCGCGCTGGTCGCCGATCCGGAGATCTTCCTGTTCGACGACTCCTTCTCCGCCCTCGATCTGGCCACCGACGCCCGGTTGCGGGCCGCGCTGCGGCCGCTGACCACCGATCGCACGGTGATCATCGTGGCCCAGCGGGTGTCCACCATCGCCGACGCCGATCAGATCGTCGTCCTCGAGGACGGCCGGGCGGTCGGCATCGGCCGCTACGACGACTTGATGTCCTCCTGCCCGACCTTCGTGGAGATCGTGCAGTCCCAGCTGTCCGCGGAGGTGCCGGCATGAGCGAGGCTCGCCGAGCGAATCATCGACACAGTGGCCCGGCCCGCTCCCGGGCCGCCGAGCCCGCGAGGCGTTCCGGGGAGGAGCCGGCATGACGACGGAGACCAAGGCCCCGGAACGGCCGGCGTTCGGCCCGCCGCCCCGGCGCGGGCCGGGCGGTGGCGGCCCGATGGGCATGGGCATGGGCATGCCGGTGGAGAAGTCGCTGAACTTCGGACCGTCGCTGCGGCGGCTGCTGCGCCGGATGCGGGGCGAGCGCATCGGTCTGGTGCTGGTCTTCCTGCTCGCCGTCGGCAGCGTCGCGTTCGCCGTCATCGGGCCCAAGATCCTGGGCAACGCGACGAACATCATCTACGACGGGTTCGTCGGCCGGCAGCTGCCGGCCGGGTTGACCAAGGACCAGGTGATCGCCGGGCTGCGGGCCGAGGGCAACACCACCTACGCGGACATGCTCTCGGCGATGGACGTGGTGCCCGGGCAGGGCATCGACTTCACCGCCTTGGCCCGCACCCTGCTGCTGGTGCTGGCGCTCTACATCCTGTCGTCGGTGTTCGGCTACGCGCAGGGCTACATCCTGAACGGGATCGTGCAGCGCACGATCCTGGAAATGCGGGCGGAGATCGAGGACAAGCTCAATCGGCTGCCGCTGCGCTACCTGGACAAGCACCAGCGCGGCGAGGTGCTGTCGCGGGTGACCAACGACATCGACAACGTCTCGCAGACCCTGCAGCAGACGCTGTCCCAGGCGGTGAACTCGCTGCTCACGGTGGTCGGCGTGCTGGTGATGATGGTCGTCATCTCACCCCTGCTGGCCGTCGTCGCGCTGATCGCGGTGCCGCTGTCGCTGGTCGTCACCACCCAGATCGCCAAGCGGTCGCAGCCGCGGTTCATCGTGCAGTGGCGGTCGACCGGTGAGCTCAACGCGCGGGTCGAGGAGACCTACACCGGGCACAGCCTGGTGAAGGTGTTCGGCCGGCGCAAGGACGCGCAGGCGGCGTTCGACGCCAAGAACGACGAGCTGTTCAAGGCCAGCTTCGGGGCGCAGTTCATCTCCGGCACGATGATGCCGTCGATGATGTTCATCGGGAACCTGACGTTCGTGGCGATCGCGGTGGTCGGCGGGCTGCGGGTGGCGACCGGCAGCATGTCGCTGGGCGACGTGCAGGCGTTCATCCAGTACTCCCGGCAGTTCACCCAGCCGCTGACCCAGCTGGCCTCGATGGCCAACGTGCTGCAGTCCGGCGTCGCGTCGGCCGAGCGGGTGTTCGAGTTCCTG
>NZ_JBMDXT010000340.1:0-18954 GCF_048594475.1 Nakamurella sp.
CTCTGCCGCGACATCGTCGCGCGGGCCCGCGCGCTCGCCGGGTCGGGCGACATCGCCGGGCCGGTCGACACCGCCGGCCTGCACGACCTGCCGGAGCTGGCCGACCGGGTCGCCCGGGCGCGGGTGCTGGTCTGCGGCGACACCGGCGTCGCCCACCTGGCGACCGCCTTCCGAACTCCGTCGGTGCTGCTGTTCGGACCGACCTCACCGCACCGATGGGGTCCGGCCGTCGACCCGGACCTGCACGCCGTGCTCTGGCACGGCGATCCGGCCCACCCGGGCGACCCGCACGGGGTCGACGTGGATCCTGCGCTGGCGGCCATCGACGTCGGCCAGGTGCGGGCCGCGGTGGCGGTCGCACCGATGCCGCCGGCCTGATCCGGGCCGTCGGCCGCCGATCCCGGTCGCCGATGCCACCTGGCGGGTTGGCGCGGGCCGGTGCCGAGTCGGCGCGGGCCGGCGCCGGGTTGGCGCCCACCCGGCGCCGGGTTGGCGCGGGCCGGCGCCGGGAACCCCTCCGGCATGCCGACCGCCCCCACCGCCGCGCCCTTCGTCCCCGCTTCCCGCGACCTGGACCGGCTGGCCGCGGCGGTCCAGCAGTGCCGCGGGTGCGAGCTCCACGCGGACGCCACCCAGGCGGTGTTCGGGGCGGGGAACCCGGCGGCCCGGATCATGCTGGTCGGCGAGCAGCCCGGCGATGCCGAGGACCGGGCGGGCCGGCCGTTCGTCGGGCCCGCCGGCCGGGTGCTGGACGAGGCCCTGGAGCGGGCCGGGATCGACCGGACCGCGGCGTGGGTGACCAACGCGGTCAAGCATTTCCGCTGGAAGAGCACCGGGCACGGTCCGCGGCGGCTGCATCGGAACCCGACCACCCGGCACGTCGCGGCCTGCGCACCCTGGCTGACCGCCGAACTGGCCGCGGTCCGGCCGCGGATCCTCGTGGCGCTCGGCGCCACCGCAGCGAAAGCTCTGTTCGGCAACGATTTTCGGGTCACCCAGGAGCACGGCCGGGTGCTGGCGTGGCCACCGCCGCACGGACCGTTCGCCGGTCCGGGCGGCCCTGAGGTCAGCGCCGCCCTGGCGACGATCCACCCGTCCGCGGTCCTGCGGACCCCGGACCGGGACGCGCGGACGGCCGCCCTCGACGGGATGGTGCGGGACCTGTCGGTGGTGGCCGGCCTGCTTGCCTGATCGGGACCGACCGGCCGGTCGAGTCCGGCGCGAGCGGGGGCCGCCCCTTCCGTCAGCCGGCCGCGTCCATCGGCTCGTCGAGGTCGGCAGCCAACCGGCGCAGGTAGTCGGACATCCCGCCGGGTGCCCGTCCCGACAGCCGGGCACTGGTCTGCACCGGTCCGGCGCCGGTCCGCACGATGCGGCCGCCGGCCGCCGTCACCGCGGCGACCAGGGCGACGTCCTCCTGCCGGGCGACGGGCGGAAAGCCACCGGCCCGCCGGTACCAGTCGGCCCGGATCCCCAGATTGGCCCCGTGCACGTGCGGATGGCCGTCGCCGAGCCGGTGGCGGCGGTACCAGCGTTGCCGGATCGCCCGGTCGAGCTCGGCCGGATCGGGCCGGACGGTGCCCAGCACCATGGCCGCGCCGCGGCGGGACGCGGCCGCCTGCAACCCCAGCCAACCGGCCGGCACCCGCGAGTCGGCGTCGGTGTTGGCGAGCCAGATCCCGCTCTCCGGGATCCCGTCCCGGGCGAACCCTTCGAGCACGTGCCCGATTCCGGCCGCGCGGGCCGCCCCGACCCGGCCGGCCGATGAAGCGACCGCGCAGACCGCCGGCCAGCCGGCCACCCGGTCGGCGGTGCCGTCCCGGCAGTCGTCCAACACCACGACGATGCGCACCGGCACCTGCGGCCCGGCCGGCCGGCGGCGCAGGCGCGCCACGGAGGCGGTCACGGCGGCCAGGCACCCGTCGATCCGGTCCACCTCGTTACGGGCCGGGATCACCACCCCGATGGCGGCGAGGCCACCGGTCATGCGGCCGCTCCGCCGGCCGGCAGGTAGATCTCCCAGGACCGGCGGAAGTGCGCGAGGAAGTCCGGGGTCAGCACCGCCTCGTCACCGGGGCCGCTTCCCAGAGGGGCGATCTGGCTGCGATGTTCGGCGATCGCCCGCGCCTTGGCCCGCTGCTCGCCGGCCGTCAGCCGCAGCACGCGCAGGCCGCCGGGCCGCAGCCGCGGATCGTCCGGACCGGCCCACAACCAGGCCCACACCGGAAACTCCAGATGGATCGATGGCGTCCTGGATCCGGCGATCCCGGCGGCGACCGCCCGGGCCACGGCCTCATGATCGGGGTGCCCGTCCGCGTGCCACGGCGAGACGACCAGGGTGCCGGGACCCCGGTCCACCGTCCCGCCGACCGACCCGCGGACCGACCCGCCGACCGACCCGCCGACCGACCCACCGACCGTCCCGCCGATGATGCCGTCGACCGCCCGGCCGACCGCCGCGGCCAGCTCCGCCTCGTGCCGGGCGAGCCGGCCGTCCGGCAGGCCGAGCCAGTCGATACGCCCGCCCGGTGCCAGATGGCCGGTCGCGGCGGTCATCTCATGCCGGCGCCGGCGGCCGAGGACGGCCGGCGGGGTGGTCGGCGACCGGGGGTGCGACGCCTCGCCGTCGCTGGCCACGAGGACCCGTACCGTCGCCCCGGCCGCGTGCAGGCGCGCGAGAAGTCCCGCTGCTCCCAGTGTTTCGTCGTCCGGATGGGCTGACACGACCAGCAGCCGGCGGATCCCGGTCAGGTCGAGGGCGGGTGCCTCCACCGGCAGGCCGGTGCGGGCCCACGCGTCCTCCGGGGTACCCGGGGCCTGGCCGTCGAAGCGGACCCCGCCCGTCGTCACCACCACGCGGGCAGGTCCAGCAGGCGGTCGCCGAGCCGGGCGGCGTCCCGCTCGGCGTGGTGCTGGCGCACGTACAGCTGCAGATCCGCCACCCGCCGGGCGTGCGCGGCGTCGAACGCCAGCGGGGCCGGACCGAGGGCGTGCCCCACCCGGGTGACCACCGTCTCCACGGTGTCGGCCACCACCGCGCGCACCCGGGCCGCCCAGAGGGCCCCGGCCGGGCCGTCGGCGCGGCCGTCGTCGACCGCGGCGGCCGCGTCGCGGAGCACGGCGTCGGCGGCGAACAGCGCGGTGTCGACCGCCCCCAGATGGGCCAGGGCCACCTGGTCGGGTTCCCGTTCCCGGCCGGCCGCGCGCAGGGTGCGGGCCACCCCGATCGCCCCGCCGAGCCAGCAGGCGGCCACTCCGAGGCCACCCCAGGCGAATCCGGGCCGGTCCAGGTACCAGCCGGTCCCGCCGATCGGCCGGGCTGGGCACCCGTCCAGCCGGATCGAGGTGGAGGTGACCTCGGTCAGTCCCCGCGCCACCCAGCCGTCCACCGGAGCGACGGTGACGCGCGGGTCGGTGAGATCGATCGAGAACAGGCGCCGGCCGCCCGGGCCGACGTGCGCGGTGATCAGCGCCCGGTCGAGCCGCCCGGCCAGCGAGCACCACGGTTTGGTGCCCCGCAGCACCCAGCCGTCACCGGCCGGTTCGGCGCACACCCGCACGCCGGGGCCCTCGGCCGCGAAGACCCCCCACCGCCGGTGACCGTCGCCGGCCACACCCCCGGGGCCGCCGTCGGCCGCCTCGGCCAGGATGGCCAGCGCATCGGCGTGGGCCTCCAGGACCCGCGCGGCGGTGAGGTCGGCGGCCGCCACGTCGCGCAGCCGCCGCCACCGCTCGGCGGTGCGGCCCGAGCCCGGTCGGGGCAACCGCCAACCGACGTCGAGGGCGAAGTCCAGCGCCCGATCGGCCGATCCGGCCACCGCAGCCGCCCATTCGACCTCGTCACCGGCACCGGCACCGCGGTGACCGACGGATTCTTCAGGCGCCAGGAGCGCAGGCGGCGAATTCACGGCTCAACGGTGCCCACCGGCCGCCGACCCCAAACCGGGCGGCGGCCGGCCCGCCGCCTCAGCCGGCGGGCTTCTCCGCGTGGCCGCCGAACTCGCTGCGCATGGCCGAGAGCACCTTGTCGGTGAACTCGCCGAGGCGCCGGGACTCGAACCGCTGGTCCAGCGCGGTGGTGATGACGGACGCGGGCACGCCCTCCTCCACCGCGGCCAGCACGGTCCACCGGCCCTCGCCGGAATCGGAGACCCGGCCGGCGAAGTCGTCGAGCCGGGGCGAGCGGGCCAGCGCGTCGGCGACGAGGTCGATGAGCCAGGAGCCGATCACCGACCCGCGCCGCCAGACCTCGGCGACCTCGGCCACGTCGATCTCGTACTGGTAGTCCTCCGGGTTGCGCAACGGGGTGGTCTCGGCGTCGATCACCTGCGCCCGCTTGCCCACGTCGGCGTTCTTGATGATGCTCAGGCCTTCGGCGATGGCCGCCATCATCCCGTACTCGATGCCGTTGTGGACCATCTTGACGAAGTGCCCGGCGCCGTTCGGCCCGCAGTGCAGGTAGCCCTCCGGCGCGGTCCCGCCGCTCTCGGTCCGGCTGGGCGTCGGCTCCGCGCTGCCCCGGCCGGGGGCGATCGTCTTGAAGATCGGGTCCAGGTGGGTGACCACCTCGTCCTCACCGCCGATCATCAGGCAGTAGCCCCGCTCCAGACCCCACACGCCGCCGCTGGTCCCGCAGTCGACGTAGTGCAGCCCGGCGGTCGCCAACCGCGCGGCCCGGGTGATGTCGTCGCGGTAGTAGGAGTTGCCGCCGTCGATGAGGATGTCCCCGCGGTTCAGCAGCGGGATCAACTCGTCCAGGGTGCGATCGACGATCGCCGCGGGCAGCATCAGCCAGATGGCCCGGGGTTCGGTCAGCTTGCCGACGAAGTCGGCCAGCGACGAGGAGCCGGTGGCCCCGTCCGCCTCCAGCGCGGTGACCGCGGCCGGGTTGACGTCGTAGACCACGCACGAGTGCCCGTCGCGCAGCAGGCGCCGTACCAGGTTGGCCCCCATCCGTCCCAGCCCGATCATGCCCAGCTGCATCGGCCTGTCCGTTGCCATCGACCCCTCCGCATCCTCGCGACGGCCCGAGGTGGCCGCCCGATCATGATCCTCGTTGCGAAGACGTCCCGCTGGGACACCCCGATCGGGTCATTTCCGGGTCAGCCGCGACTCCACCCGTTCGGCGACGGCCAGCAGGTAGGGCACCCGGTCGACGCGGGCCCGGGCATTGGGCGAGTCCGGCCCGTGCCGGGCGATGGCCTCGGCGATCCGGTACTCGACCGTCATCCGGCGGCCGCCCGGCCCCACGGTCTGGTCGGCGTAGGTCAGGGCGTCGGTCAGGACCGATTCCTCGAACGCGAACTCGGCCATCAGATCGGCGAAACCGCGCTCCACCGGGACGAAGCGGGCGCCCGAATGATGGGCGACGAGGGCCACCACCCGGGGGTCCCACCGCTTGCGCCGCAGGTGCAGGGCACCGTCCAGCGGGTGGAAGCCGGTCCGGCGGATCGCCGGGGAGTACCCGATGTCGTGCAGCCAGGCCGCCGCGACCAGCACCGGCCGATCGGCGGCCGGCACGGTGCCGGCCAGTTCGACGGCCCGTTTCGCCACTCCCTGGGTGTGCTGCCAGCGCTCGCGCATCGGCGTGCGGAGCAGCCCCTTGGCCAGCTGCCGGGCCCGCGGGACCAGCGTCGGATCCGTTGCGCGCTTCACCGGACGGGAGGATTCCCCCGCCCGGTGAACGCCAGGCAAACGGGCCGGTCAGGCCCCGGTCAGCCGGTCCGGCCACCGGCCCGGACGGCGGGGGCAGCGGCGCCGTTGCCGGTGTCGTGCCCGTGACCGGTGCCGGCGTCGCCGTCGGTGCCGATCCCCACGTGGCCGAACAGGCCGGACAGGTCCAGCCCGAGACCCTTGGCCGTCTCCAGCACCTGGTTCAGCACCGCCGGGGTCACCGAGATGGCCCGCTGGATGGCCCCGCCGCCGTCCCCGCCGTTCGCGCCCCCGTCGACCACGACCATCCGGTCGATGGTGACGCCCTTGGCGATCGCCTCGGCCAGCTGCGGCAGGACCTCGATCAGCTGCGGCAGCACGTTCTGCCGGGCCGCCTGGTCGGACAGCTGGTTCAGCGCCTCGGCCCGCTTGGCCTGGCCCTCCGCCTCGGCCGACATGACCGCCCGGATGCCGTCGGCCTCGGCCAGCCGCAACGCCTTGGTGCCGGCCGCCTCGGCTTCCTTCTCCCGCTGCGACGCCCCGGCCAGGATGCTGCGGGCATCGGCATCCGCCTTGCCCTGCAGCTCGCGACGCCGGGCCGCGGCCGTCGCCGACGCGATGTCGGCATCGCGCTGCCCCTCGGCGCGAGCCACCGCCGCCCGCCGCTCGGCCTCGGCCGGGATGACGACATCGGCCTGCACGGCCTTCTCCTTCTGCCGGGCCCGCTGCTCCTCCACGCCGATCTGGGCCTCGGTGCGCTCCCGATCGGTCTGCACCCCGGCCAGGACGACGGCGCGCTGCGCCTGCGCCTCCGCCAGCGGACCGGCCTGCCCGGCCCGGGCCTTGGCCGCGTCGACCTCGGTGGCGATCGCCGCGAGCCGCAGGTCCCGCTCCTGATTCGCCTCGGCGATCTTGGTGTCGGCCTGGGCCCGGGCGATCTTGCCCTGCTGCTCGGCCGCGGCGGACTGGATCGCCGAGTCCCGTTCGGCGTTGGCCCGGCCGATGATCGCGTCCCGCTTCACCTCGGCGATCCGGCGCTGGCCCAGCGCGTCCAGGTAGCCGTTGTTGTCGGAGATGTTCTGGATGTTGAACACGTCCAGCTGCATGCCGATCGGCTGGAACGACTGCGCCGCCTCGTCCTTGACTCGACGCATGAACTCCTCGCGATTGCCGTTGAGCTCCTCGACGGTGAGCTGGGAGACGATGTTGCGCATCGTGCCGGACACGATCTCGGTCAGCTGCGGCTTGAGTGCCTCTCGCGGCGTGTCCAGGTACCGCTCGGTGGACAGCGCGAAGGCCTCCCGGGACGAGGAGAACTTCACCTGGCCGACGGCGGTGACGCTGACCGGCACGTTGTCCTTGGAGTAGACGTCGACGACCTTGGCCTCGATGTTGAACGGCTCGATCGACATGACGTTGACCTGCTCCAGCAGCGGCATCCGGAACCGGGCCCCACCGTTGACGATCTTGGCCTCGCCCCGGCCGGTGAACACCGCGACCTTGTTCTTGGGCACCTTGACGTAGTTCTTGGCGAAGACCGTGGTGATGGCCAGGATGACCACCACCAGCACGCCGACGAGCACCAACACCCCGCCGATCCCGGACAGGAAATCCATTTCCCCTACCTTTCTCTCGGATGCATCTAATCCGCGGCCAGCGGGTCGGGATCGACCACGACATGCTGCGGGGTGACATCGACGACCAGCACGGCGGTACCGGCCGGCAGCGCCAGACCGTCAGCGGTGACCGCGAAGTCGGTGACCGGGGTTCCGTTGCGATCCAGAAAGCGCACCAGACCGCTTTCCCCGGAACGTATTCCGAGCGTGACCTGGCCGCGGCTGCCGACGTACGAATCCCGGCTGAGCAGCGAGTTGGACTGCTGCCGCCACATCGGCCGCAGCACCAGCTGCCGGATCACGACCGCCATGCCGACGAAACCGGCCACCGCGATCGGCAGGGTCACCCAGCCCGCCAGCCCGGCGGCCTGCGCGCCGAGGCCGAACGCACCGAATCCCGCGGCCGCGCCCAGGATCACCCGGCCGGATACCCACGACGGCCCGTCGGCCGCGACATCGCCTCCGTGGCCGGCACTGTCGTGACCGGAACCGTCGTGGCTCGCGATACCGTCGCCCGCGTCGGGCCCGGCCCCGGCCTCCAGATCGTGCGAGACGTCCGCGTCGTGCCCGACCCCCAGGACGAGCGCCGCGACCAGCAGCAGCACGCTCACCAGCAGCACGACCAGATAGACGGCGGCGAAGGCGTCCACCCGACCTCCCTTCCCGGCCGACGGTGCGACGGGTCGACCGGCCCGACCGCCGGGGTCGAGAGGTCGACCGAGCCGTCGATG
This sequence comes from Nakamurella sp., assembly GCF_048594475.1. Classification (NCBI taxonomy): domain Bacteria; kingdom Bacillati; phylum Actinomycetota; class Actinomycetes; order Nakamurellales; family Nakamurellaceae; genus Nakamurella; species Nakamurella sp. The sequence continues at coordinate 8,000 of NZ_JBMDXT010000340.1, forward strand.
CGATCGGATATCGATCGACGACACGTCAATTCGAGGACGAACACAACCGAACTGGCCGGAATCCAATTCCCCACGAACATCGCGGCCACGTGTGATTCAGATCTCATCTTACCATGGCGAAAGTCTTCGCTCCAGGCCCGAGCCGGCCGGGCGGCCCGGGACCGGGCTGCTACGGTGCGGCGTGCGCATCACCGCCGGGCGCCTGCTCACCGCCGCGGATCTGGCGGCCACCTGCCTGTTCGCGATCGAGGGTGCGATCGTCGCCCGGTACGCCGAGCTCGACGTGTTCGGCGTGCTGGTGATCGGGTTCGTCAGCGCGCTGGTCGGCGGCATCCTGCGGGACGTGCTCATCGGGTCCACCCCGCCGGCCTCGCTGCGCAGCGCGCTGTACCCGCTGACCGCCTTTGCCGGGGCCGGGCTGGTCATCGCCCTGGCCCGCGTCGTCGAGCAGGTTCCGGTCACCCTCCTGCAGGTGACGGACGCCGCCGGGCTCGCGCTGTTCGCGGTGGTCGGGGCGACCAAGGCGATCGACTTCCGGATCAACTGGTTCGTGGCGATCCTGCTGGGCGCGGTGTCGGCGGTCGGCGGCGGGGTGAGCAGGGACCTGCTGCTCAACGTCGTCCCCGGGATCCTGCGGCAGGACGTCTACGCGGTGGCGGCGCTGGCCGGCGCGGCGGCCACCGTGCTGGCGCTGCACCTGCGGCTGCCGCGAGCCGCGGCGATGGGCATCGGCTTCGCCATCTGCGTCGGCCTGCGCATGCTGTCGGTCTCGCTCGGGTGGAACCTGCCGCGGGCGTGAGGGGCGCTGACCGGGGCCGGTTGCTAGCCTCGCGATGGTCGTCGCGGCCCGCGAATCGGACCAGCGCCGGGCCCGGGATCGGCCCGCAGATCGGAGCGTCGGGATGGACATCGGAATCGGCCTGCCGACCACCGTCGCGGGGGTGGACCGGGCCGGGATCGTCGATTGGGCCCGCCGTGCGGAAGCCGCCGGCTTCAGCTCGCTGGGCACCATCGACCGGCTGGTCTACGACAACTACGAGTCGCTGATCAGCCTGGCCGCAGCGGCCGCAGTGACGGACCGGATCCGGTTGCTGACCGACATCCTCATCGCCCCGCTGCACACCAACACCGCCCTGCTGGCCAAGCAGGTGGCCACCATCGACCGCCTGTCCGAGGGGCGGATGGTGCTGGGTGTCGCCGTCGGCGGTCGGCCCGACGACTACGCCGCCAGCGAGGTCGACCCGGGCCGGCGCGGTCGCCTGTTCGATGCGCAGCTGGCCCGGTTGACCTCGATCTGGGCCGGCGAGGGCGGCATCGGGCCGGCCCCGTTCGCCGGGCCCCGGCCACAGCTGCTGATCGGCGGGAACCAGGTACGGTCGTTCGCCCGGGTCGCCCGGTACGCCGACGGTTGGACCAGCGGCGGCGGCGGGCCCGCGGCGCTCGCGGCCACGCTGCCCGCGGTGCGGCAGGCCTGGTCGGAGGCCGGGCGGGAGGGATCGCCGCGCACGGTGTCGCTGGGCTACTTCGGTCTGGGCGACGGCGCGGCCGCCGGAATCGCCCGCAGCCTGGGCGACTACTACGCCTTCGCCGGGCCCTACCGGGACATGGTCATCGACGGGGCGGCCGCCGGGCCGGACGCGGTCCGGGCGCTGATCGACGGCTACCTGGCGGCGGGCGCCGACGAACTCGTGCTCTTCCCGACCTCGGTCGACCCCGCCCAGGTGGACCTGCTGGCCGAGGTCGCCTTCGGCCGATGACCACCTCAGCGGCCGGCCCGGTCCCGGGGTCCTTCGAGGTCGACCGCTCCGCCGAGGTGGTCGCGGCCAGCTTCGCCCGCACGGCCGATCCGCGCCTGCGGGAGGTGCTCGACTCGCTGGTGCGGCACCTGCACGGGTTCGTGAAGGACGTCCGGCCGACGGTGGCCGAATGGGAGGCGGCGGTCGCCTTCCTCACCGCGACCGGACAGACCTGCGACGACGTGCGGCAGGAGTTCATCCTGCTGTCGGACGTGCTGGGCGTGTCCATGCTGGTGGAGTCGCTCAACCAGGCCGCCGGCGACGGGCTGACCGAGGCCACCGTCGAGGGCCCGTTCCATCAGATCCCCTCTCCCCCACGCCGGCTCGGTGACGACATCAACGTCGCCGGCCGGCCCGGCGAGCCGTGCCTGATCACCGGCCGGGTCGTCGACCGGGTCGGGCGGCCGGTGGCCGGGGCCACGGTGGACGTCTGGCAGGCCGATGCCAGCGGGTTCTACGACGTCCAGCGGCCCGGCGAGCTGGCGCCGGGTGAGCTGCGCGGCCTGTTCCGCAGCGACGCCGACGGCCGTTTCCACTTCCGCACGATCGTGCCGGCGCACTATCCGATCCCGACCGACGGTCCGGTCGGCGACCTGCTGCGAGCCACCGGGCGGCACGAGTACCGGCCCGCCCACGTGCATGTCGCGGTGGCGGCGCCCGGGCTGCGGTCGCTGACCACGCACCTGTTCGTGGCCGGCAGCCCCTACCTGGACTCCGACGCGGTGTTCGGCGTCAAGGACAGCCTGATCGTCGACTTCGCGCGGGTCGACGATCCGGCCCGGGCGGCCGCCGCGGGGTTGCCGAACCCGTTCCGCCACGCGGACTTCCCGGTCGTGCTGGATCGCGCCGAAGGGGCTAAGGGTCCGGCCTCATGACCACCACCGTCACGTCGCCGGCCGCCCGGGTGCTCATCGGGCCCGGCGCCCGCCACGACATCGCCGGCGAGGCCGGCCGTCTCGGCGACCGGGTGTTCCTGGTGCACACCCGGTCGGCCACCCCGGCGGCGCTCGAGCTGGCCGGCGCCCTGGGCGAGAAGCTCGTCGGCCGGTTCGACGGTCCGGTGGTGCACACGCCGGTGGCGGTGACGGCCACGGCCATGGAGCTGGTGGCCGGCGGGGCCCCGGATGTCCTGGTGGCCATCGGCGGCGGGTCGGCCGTCGGTCTGGCCAAGGCGATCGCCGCCCGGACGGGCCTGCCGCAGATCGCCGTCCCGACCACCTATGCCGGCTCGGAGGTCACCGGCGTGCTCGGCGAGACCGAGAACGGGGTCAAGACCACCCGCCGCGACCCCGCGCTCACCCCGGGCACCGTCGTCTACGACGCCGAGCTGACGCTCGACCTCCCGGCCGGCCTGACCCGGACCAGCGCCCTGAACGCGCTGGCCCATGCGGTCGAGGCGCTCTGGGCCCCGGACGCGACCGCCCTGTCCGACGCGCTGGCGGACGAGGCGGCCGAGCTCATCCTGACCGGGCTGCCGGCCGTCCTGGCCGACGGCCGGGACCCGGCCGCGCGCGCCCGGCTCCAACAGGCCGGCTGGCTGGCCGGGCTGTGTCTGGCCCGGACGACGATGGGCCTGCACCACCAACTGGCGCACGCGCTGGGCGGCACGTTCGACCTGCCGCACGCCGAGCTGCACGCGATGCTGCTGCCGCACGTGATGGCGTTCAACCTGCCGGCCGCGCCGGCGGCGGCCCACCGGCTGGCCCGGACCGCCGGGTCGGACCCGGTGGCCGCGGTCCGCGACCTCGCCCGCGGGTATGCGGGGCCGCGGACGCTGGCCGAGCTCGGGGTGCCGCGGGCGGAGCTGCCGGCGGTCGCCGCCCGGGTGGCGGCCCGCCCCTATCCGAACCCGCGGCCGTTCGACGCCGACGACCTGGCCGGCCTGCTGGACCGGGTCTGGTCGTGACGCCGGCGCGCCGGCTCAACCGTCGCGCTCGTCCCGCCGGGGCCCGGCCCGCAGGTGGGCCCGCTCCCCCTGAGCACCGAAAAGGCTGAGGAACTCGACCGGCTCGTCACCGGCCGGGCCGAACCAGTGCGGCAGCCGGGTGTCGAACTCGACCACCTCGCCGGGCGCCAGGATCAGGTCGTGCTCGCCCAGGATCGCCCGGAGCCGACCGTTGAGGACGTACAGCCACTCGTATCCCTCGTGCGTCTTGAGCTCGGGTTCGCGGCGGCTGCCGGCCGGCAGGATCAGCTTGTAGGCCTGCACCCCGCCGGGCCGCCGGGTCAGCGGGATCATTGTCATGGTGCCCCGGGTGACCGGACGCAGGTGGATGCGAGGATCGCCGGTCGGCGGCGCGTCGACCAGCTCGTCCAGGGTCACCCCGTGCGCCTTGGCCAGCGGCAGCAGCAACTCCAGGCTGGGCCGGCGGGCGCCCGACTCCAAGCGCGACAACGTGCTGACCGAGATGCCCGTGACCGCCGAGAGATCGGCCAGCGTCGTGTCCCGTTCCTGGCGCAGGGCCCGCAGCCGGGGACCGACCGCCCGCAGGGTGTCGCCCAGGCCGTCGTCGCCACCGTCGTTCGGTTCCATGCCGCCCAGTTTGCCATTACTGCAAACAAGTTTGCCACCTACTGGCCATCACCACCACAGTGGTCCCAACTGTTGACAACGGTTCTCACGGAGATGGACGAGGAGGCGATCGGCATGGCCACATTCGACGCGGTGGTGATCGGCGGCGGCGCGGCCGGGCTGAACGGGGCGCTGATGCTGGCCCGGTCGCGACGGTCGGTGCTGGTGCTGGACGCGGGCGAGCCGCGCAACGCCCCGGCGGGCGGTGTGCACGGGCTGCTGGGCCACGACGGCGTGCCGCCGGCCGAGCTGCTGGCCCGTGGCCGCGCGGAGGTCCGGCGGTACGGCGGACAGGTCGAGGCCGGCACGGTGACCTCGGTATCGGGAACGGTCGACGATTTCGTGGTCGCCCTGGCCGACGGCCGCACGGTCGGTGCCCGCCGGCTGCTGGTCACCACCGGACTGGTCGACGAGCTGCCGGCCGTCCCCGGCCTGGGCGCGCGGTGGGGCCGGGACGTCCTGCACTGCCCGTACTGTCACGGCTGGGAGGTCCGCGACCAGGCCATCGGGATCCTCGGCGGGCACCCGCGGGCGCTCCACCAGGCCCTGCTCTTCCGGCAGCTGAGCGCGGACGTCGTGCTGTTCGCCGACCCCGCCTCGCTGTCGGCGTCGGAGCGGCTGGAGCTGACCGCCCGGGAGATCGAGGTGGTCGAGGGCGCGGTCGTGGGGTTGCGCATCGAGGATGACCGGCTCACCGGCGTCCGGCTGGCCGACGGCACCACCGTCCCCCGGCAGGCCCTGGCCGTGGCCACGCGCTTGGTCGCGCGGGCCGGCTTCCTGGCCGGGATCGGGCTCCGGCCGGTCGAGCATCCCCTGGGCGCCGGTGAGTACCTGCCGGCCGACGCCGTCGGCCGGACCGAGGTCGCCGGGGTGTGGGCGGCCGGGAACGTCAGCGACCCCATGGCCCAGGTCGGCGCGGCCGCCGCAGCCGGGGCGGCGGCCGGAGCGCAGATCAACGCCGACCTGGTGATGGCGCAGACCCGAGCGGCGGTCGAGGCGCTGCGCGCGCCGGCCTGAGGTGGGCCGCGTGCGGGGCCGGCTGCGGAAACCCGGCCGGGCGGAGAGCAGCGACGTTAAGCAGGCACCGATGGCCTCGCCCGCTCGGCCACCGGGACGATGGTGGCCTCGCCCGCTCGGCCAACTAGGGTCGTCGGTCATGGCGACCCTGGTCTCGTTCCACGCCCACCCCGACGACGAGTCGATCACCGCCGGCGGCCTGCTGCGGCGGGCCGCCGACGAGGGACACCGGGTGGTCCTGGTCTTCGGCACCCGTGGCGAGCGGGGCGAGGTCGAGGACGGCTTCCTGGACGAGGGCGAACCGCTCTGGCAGCGCCGGGTCGCCGAGACCCTGGAATCGGCCCGCATCCTGGGCGCGGCCCGCACCGAGTTCCTGGGGTACAGCGACTCCGGGATGATGGGCGAGCCGTCCAACGACGAGCCGGGCTGCTTCTGGCGCGCCGACGTCGACGAGGCGGCCGGCCGCCTCGCGCAGATCCTGCGGGAGGAGCAGGCCGACGTCCTGACGGTGTACGACGACAACGGCGGGTACGGGCATCCCGACCACATCCAGGTGCACCGGGTCGGTCTGCGGGCCGCCGAGCTCGCCGGCACCGAACGCGTCTACCAGTTGACGAGCAACCGGGAGCACTTCCGGCGCGGCTGGTCGATGTTCGCCGCGCAGGCGAAGGCGGCCGGTATCGAACTGCCCCGCGCCGGCGCCGACGACATCGAGATGGGCAAGCCGGAGGCCCAGATCACCGCCCGGTTCGACGTGGCCGACCAGCTCGCGGCCAAGCGCGCGTCGATGCGGGCGCACGCCAGCCAGATCGCCGAGCACTCCTGGTTCCTGGCCATGCCGGAGGAAGCGTTCGGATATGCCTTCGGCGTCGAGTGGGCGATCCGGGACGGCCAGGGACCGGGCATCACCGAGACCGACCCGATGGCAGGCTTGCCGGTATGACGCGGACCCTGCTGATCGTCGACATCCAGAACGACTACTTCCCCGGCGGGGCCCACCCGCTGGTCGGCGCGACGGAGGCCGGCGCGGTCGCGGCCTCGGTGCTCGCCGCGTTCCGCCGGGCCGGTGACCCGGTCGTGCACGTGCAGCATGTCTGGGACGCCCCGGACGCCACGTTCATGCGACCGGGCACGCCCGGCGTGCAGATCAACCCGGCGGTCACCCCGGCCGCCGGCGAGCCGGTGGTGACCAAGGCGGAGCCGAACGCATTCGTCGGCACCGACCTGGACCGCCGGCTGGACCGGAGCGGCACCCTGGTCGTGATGGGCATGATGACCAGCATGTGCATCGACTCGACGGTGCGCGCCGCGGCGGACGCCGGCTACACCGTCGAGCTGGTGCACGACGCCTGCGCCGCACCGGATCTGGAATTCGGTGGGACCGCGGTGCCGGGCGCCGCGGTGCACGCGGCGTTCGTCGCCGCGCTCGGCGACGGCTTCGCGACCCTGCGGTCCGGCCCGGAGGTCGTCACCGGCTGATCGCCGGGGCTGCGGGAATTGCAGGTGCGGTCGCGCCGCGGATCGGCCATGCTCATCCGGCGCGCGGGCGTCCCGCTCGCCCCGACGAGCGAAAGGTGGTGATCATCGTGCCGACACATCTTGCCCCGAAGTGCATCTCGTGGGCATCGATTCTCGACGAGAATGCCAGGGAGCAGGCGGTCCGCACCAGCGGCATGCCGTTCGTGTTCCCGCACCTGGCCCTGATGCCCGACGCCCACCTGGGCAAGGGGGCGACCGTCGGCTCGGTCATCCCCACCCTCGGGGCGATCATCCCGGCCGCAGTCGGGGTCGACATCGGCTGCGGCATGATCGCGGTCCGGACGGCGTACGACATCGCTCAGGTGCGGGCGGCCGGCCCGCTGAGCCGGCTGCGGACGCGGATCGAGCAGCTGGTCCCGCTGTCCGCCGGGCACCACAACCGGTCGCTGGACGTCGGCCCGCACACCCGCACGTACCTGGACGAGCTGACGGAGCTGGCCCAGGAGGCGGGCTTCGACCCGGCCGGGTACGGGAAGAACTGGACGCGGCAGCTGGGCTCGCTCGGCTCGGGCAACCACTTCATCGAGGTGACCGCCGACGAGTCGGGCACCGTCTGGCTGTTCCTGCACTCCGGGTCCCGGGGGGTGGGCAACCGGATCGCCCAGCACCACATCGGGGTCGCCCAGCGGTACGCCGAGAAGAACTGGATCCGGCTCCCGGACCGGGATCTGGCCTACCTGGTGGAGCAGACGCCCGAGTTCGACGCCTACATCGCCGAGCTCGGGTGGGCGCAGCGGTTCGCCCTGCTCAACCGGCGGGAGATGATGGACCGGGTCGAACTCGCGTTCGCCGAGCACATGGGCGCACCGGTCGATCCGGTCGAGACGATCCAGTGCCATCACAACTACACCGTCCGGGAAACCCATTGGGGCAAGGCGGTGTGGGTGTCCCGGAAGGGCGCCATCGACGCGCACGAGGGCGTCGACGGGCTCATTCCGGGGTCGATGGGGACGGCGTCGTACGTGGTGCGGGGCCGGGGCAACCCGGTGGCCCTGCACTCGTCCCCGCACGGGGCCGGCCGGGAGCATTCGCGGACGGCGGCGCGGCGGCTGTTCACCCGGGAGCAGCTCCGGGCCCGGATGGCCGGCATCGAGTACCGGGACACCGACGCGTTCATCGACGAGATCCCCGACGCCTACAAGGCGATCGACGTCGTCATGGCCGATGCGGCGGACCTGGTCGAGATCCGGCACACGCTGCACCAGCTGGTGAACGTCAAGGGCGACTGAGACGGGTGGCGTTCCGGCCGTTCCCACCGGAACGGTCAGAACGCCACCCCCAGCACCGCCCCGGCCAGCAGCAGCGACCCCGCGAGGGCGCCGACCAGCCACGGCCGCACCGGCAGCCGGAAGCGGCGGGCCAGGACGGTGAACCCGCCGGCGCCCGTGGCCAGCACGGCCAGCGTCGCCACGCCGCCGAACCCGAGCCCGAGACCGGCGTCGCCGTCGTTCCAGGTGGGATCGCCCAGCGCCGGAAACCAGGTGGACAGGGCGGCGAGGACACCCAGGACCAGCATCATCAGGGGCAGGACGAGCAGTCCGGCCACCAGCACCGCGGTGACCACGACGAGGACCGGGCCGAGGATCCCGGTGCGGGCGGCCGGCCCGGCCGGGTCAGCCACGCAGCACCGCCGGGTCGAAGCGGACCGGGACCGGGCCGTCGACCGTCCACTCGCCGCGCACCTGCGCCGGCCAGGCCGGTGCCTGCTGTTCGACCGCTGACATACCCGCCATGATCCATCCTGCGCCAGGCTGACGTCAGCAGTCTCAACCAGATCGCCGATCCGTTCGCCACCTGTCCACATTCCGCAGGCCAACCACCGTGACGCCGGACCACAGGAATAGGCGGCGGCAGGCCCGGGTTCTTCCGGATGACCGGCCGGACCACCGGCCACCGGGGTCCACCGCCGCACCTCGGACATGAATCGAGGAAGGCGAGTCCATGCCGTCGCTGTTCGACCCCATCAGCCTGCAGGACCTGACGATCAAGAACCGGATCTGGCTCTCGCCGATGTGCCAGTACAGCGTCGAGGCGCGGGACGGCGTGCCCACCGACTGGCATCTGGTGCATCTGGGCTCGCACGCCGCGCTCGGGTACGGACTGATCCTCACCGAGGCCACCGCGGTCACCCCGGAGGGACGGATCAGCCCGCAGGACACCGGCATCTGGAACGACGAGCAGATCGTCGCCTGGCGGCGGATCGTGGACTTCGCGCACGCCCAGGGCACGGCGATCGGCGTCCAGCTGGCCCACGCCGGCCGCAAGGCGGCCACCTACGCCCCGTGGCTCGGCGAGGGCACCGCCCCCGAGAGCGCCGGTGGCTGGCCGACCGTCGCCCCGTCGGCGGTCGCCTTCGGCGGCTACGCCACCCCGGCGGAACTGATCGCCGGGCAGATCGACGACCTGGTCGCCGCGTTCGCCGCGGCCGCCCGCCGGGCCGACGACGCCGGGTTCGACGTGGTCGAGGTGCACGCCGCGCACGGTTACCTGCTGCACCAGTTCCTGTCCCCGCTCGCCAACCGCCGGACCGATGAGTTCGGCGGCAGTTTCGAGAACCGGATCCGGCTGCTGCTGGCGGTGGTCGACGCCGTCCGGGCCGCCTGGCCGGCCGGCAAGCCGGTCCTGGTGCGGATCTCGGCCACGGACTGGGTGGACGGCGGCTGGTCGGTCGCCGAGAGCACGGACCTGGCCGGGCGGCTGCGCGAGCACGGCGTCGACCTGATCGACACCTCCTCCGGCGGGCTCGATCCGGCGCAGCAGATCGAGGTGGGTCCGGGCTACCAGGTTCCGTTCGCCCGGGACGTGCGCGTCAAGGGCGGCATCCCGACCGGTGCGGTCGGGTTGATCACCGAACCCGCCCAGGCGCAGCAGATCCTGGACGAGGGATCGGCCGACGTGGTGCTGCTGGCGCGGGCCGCGTTGCGCGAGCCGGCCTGGCCGCTCCGGGCGGCCCACGAGCTCGGGGTGCCCCGGGACCGGGCGCCCTACCCCCCGCAGTACGTGCGCGGCGCCTGGCGGTGACCGGACACGCCGTCAGCGGCCGGCGATCTCGCCGTCGATCGGCCCGGTCAGGTAGCGCTGCAGGGTCGGCGCGACCGCGGCGACGACCTGATCGGCGGGCGCGGACGCCAGCGGTTCCACCCGCACGATGCACCTGGCCATCGCCAGCCCGATCAGCTGGCTGCCGACCAGGCTGGAGCGCAGGGCGGCGTCCGGCCCGTCGAGCACGCCCGAGAGCCGGCCCAGGATCTGCTCGCCGACGAAGGTCCGCAGCAGCGCGGTCGACTCGTCGTGCGAGACCGCCGATCTGACAAGGATGATCATCGGGCTGTGCGCGCCGGCGCCGTCCCACTCCTCGAGCAGCCGGCGCAGCAGCCGCCGGCCCAGGGTGCCGGGGTCGCCGTCGAGGACGCCGGCGAGCATCCGATCGGGATCGACCGCCGGCTCCATCGCCGCCCGGAACAGGCCCGCCTTGTCGCCGAACCAGTGCCGGATCATCCCCGGGTCGACCCCGGCCGCCGTCGCGATCCGCCGGACCGAGGCCCCGGTGTAGCCGTGATCGGTCAAGGCCCGGCGGGCGGCGGCCAGCACCAGGTCCCGGGTGGGCGCGCCGTCCCCGGCCGGGCGCCCCGGCCGCCGGGACCGGGCGGTCGCCTCCGGCGTCACGCCGGGACCGCCCGGACCGTCCCGGCGGCGCCGTCCACGGTCACCCGCATCCCGGTGGTGAGTTCGGCGGTGGCCCCGGCCACGCCGACCACGGCGGGGATGCCGTACTCCCGGGCCACCACCGCCCCGTGACTGTTCGACCCGCCCATCTCCATGACCAGGCCACCGGCGGTCAGGAACAGCGGGGTCCACCCGGGATCGGTGGACGGCGCGACCAGGATCTCGCCCGGCTCGAGGTGGGCGCCCACCGGATCGAGCACCACCCGCGCCGTTCCGGTCACCGTCCCGGCCGAGGCGGGCGACCCGAGCAGGGTGCCGGCTTCCCGCGCGACGGCGGGCCCGGCCACCGCCTCGGGCTCGGTGCC
>NZ_JBMDXT010000341.1:0-12238 GCF_048594475.1 Nakamurella sp.
TCGGGTCCGCCGAGCCGGACCCGGTCGCGGCCGAGCTCCGGCGCCCGTTCCTGATGGACCCGGCCGGGGCACGGCCGGCCGGCTTCGCGCCGCCCAACAGCCCCTCGGCGCCGGTCGCCGGTGGCCGGCCCCGACCCACGCCGCCACCGACCCCGTCGCGGCTGGCCGGCCCGCGCCCGGGAGCCGCGCTCCAGCCGGTCGACCCGGTCGTCCCCGACGACGCCCCCGGATGGCCGGCCCGCTCGGCGGTCCCGCCCCCGGAGTCGGCGTTCGGGCCGGTCAGCCGCATCGTGACGATCAGCGTGCGGACCCCGACGTCCCGGATCGACCTGGTCCTGCCCGACCGCACCACCGCGGCCGAAGTCCTGGAGACCGTTCTGGACCTGGCGCCCCGGTCGTTGCGCGAGGAGGCCCTGGCGCACGGCGGGTGGGTCCTGCGCACCGCGGCCGGGCGGCCGTTGCCCGGGTCGACCACATTGCTGGACGAGGGCGTTGCCGCCGGCGACACCCTGGTGCTGGCCGGCGCGGACACCGCGACGCCGGCGGTGGTGCACGACGACCCCGCCGATGCCGTCGCCGAGGTGGTGCGACAGGACACCAGGGCCTGGCCCGCCGGCGCCGGGCGGATCGTCGCCCTGGCCGGGTGCGCCGCGTCCGGTCTGGTGGCGGTCCTGTCCGTGCCGGCCCTGGGTGCGCCCTGGCTGCTGCCCGTACTGGTGCTCGCCGGGCTGGCCCTGGTCGCCCTGCTGGCGGCCGGTCTGCTGTCCCGCCGCCGGGGTGACGCTGCGGCGGCCGTCACCGTCGGGCTGCTCGCGGTGCCCGCCGGCGCGATCGGCGCGGCGCTCGCCACCGCCGCCACGAGCACGACCGGCCCCGCCTCCGGTGTGTCCGCGTTCGCCCTGATCGGGGCCGCCGGCCCGCCGACCTGGACGGCGGGGGTGCTGACCGCGGGCGTGGTCGCCGCGACGGCGTGGGCGGCCGTGGGCACGGGCGGGGTCGTCTTCGGCGCCGTCGTCACCGCCGCCGGGCTGGTCGGGATCGCCGGGATGCCGGCGTTGATCGTCGGGCTCGCCCCGAGCGGCGTCGCCGCCCTGGTGATCGGGCTCGCCGTCTGTCCGATGCCGGCGCTGCCCGGTCTGGCGCTGCGGCTGGCGTCGTTCGAGCCGGAGCCGCTGCCCGGGTCCGCGGCAGCGTCGGGTGCAGGGTCGGCGGCCGATCCGGCGGCTGATCCGGCGGTCCAGCCGGTGGCGCCGGCCCGGTTGCCGGGTGAGGCCGGCGACATCCGGGCGCGCACCCGACGGGCGGTCGGCCTGCTGACCGCCCTGCTCCACGGGGTGACCTGGCCGGTGCTGATCGCCGGCATCGGGCTGGCCCTGGCCGGGCCGCCGGTGACCGGTCCGGCGCTGGTCGCGACCGCGGGGGCGGCGCTGCTGCTGCGGGCCCGGCTGTTCCGCACCGTCGGGCAGCGGGTGCCGCTGCTGGTCACCGGTCTGGGCTGCCTGTTGGCGGTGGCGGCCGGGCTGGTGCTCCGCGCCGCGTCGTCGTCGACGGTCGTGCTGGTGATCGCGGCCGCCGGTGGGGCCGCCGCCCTGGCGGTGGCGCTCGCCGGCCGGCGGACGCCGCGGACCCCGGGCCTGGCCAGAGCCGCGGAGATCGGCGACCTGCTGCTCGCGATCGCGATCATCCCGCTGACCGCGGCCGTGCTCGGAGCGTTCGCGGCAGTGCACGAGTTGGGCGGCTGAGCCGTGCGCCCCGACCCGACGATCGGCCGGACGCCGGCATGACGATCGACACCCGCGACCAGGTCGCCGCGCAGCGGTTCGGCCGCCGCCGGCTCCGCTCCGCCCTGCTGACCGGCGATCCGGACGGCTCCACCGCAGCGTTCGGCCGGCTCGGGGCCGGCGCGTACGGGGGGATCCTGGTCACGATGGTGGTGCTCGCCGTCGCCGGGCTCGTCGGGGTGCTCCGGCCCGGTGACTCGACGGCCTGGCAGGAGCCGGGGGCGTTCATCGTCGACGGCGACACCGGCGGTCGCTACCTCGTCCGGGACGGCGTCCTGCACCCGGTGCTGAACTACGCCTCGGCGCGGCTGCTGCTCGGGGACGCCCTGCACGTCGTCACGGTGTCCGGTTCGTCTCTCAAGGACGCCGCGCGTGGCCCGACGCTGGGCATCCCGAGCGCCCCGGACGCGCTGCCGGACCCCGGGCACATCGTCGGGACCGACTGGTCGGTGTGCGCCGTCGGCCGGGCGGTGGGTGGCGATCGGCTGACCACCCGGATCCGGCCCGGCGCCGCGGCGTCGGGCATCGTGCCGAGTCCCGAGCAGGGTGTGCTGGTGCGTACCGAACGCGATCGCACCGTCCTGCTCTGGTCCGGGGCCGCCTATCCCGTTCCCGAACGGTGGCGGCCGGCGTTGCGGTACCAGGACGCACGGCCGCTCCCGGTGACCGAGGAGTTCGTGGCGGCGCTGCCGGCGGGTGCTCCGCTCGCTCCGCCCGCCGTTGCCGGGCTGGGCGAGGCCGGCCCCCCGCTCCCCGGGTCGACCCAGCCGACCGTCGTCGGCACGATCTACGGCGATCGCAACGCGAACGCCTACCTGATGACGCCGACCGGCCTGGCCGCGCTGACGGCGGTCCAGGCGCAGCTGCTGCTGGCCGATCCGGGCCTGGCGACCGCCTACGGTGGTGGCGATCCGAGCCCGCTCAAGGTGACCCAGGCCCAGGTCACCGAGGCGGCCCCCGCCCTGCTGACCGATCCCGCGGTCGCGGCGGGCACGGTGGCCGCCGCGCCGGCGACGGTCCCGGCACTGGTCGATCCGGCCCCGGGCGAGCAGCAGTTCTGCATCCGCTGGGCCGGCGCGGCCGCCCCCGATCTGGTGGTCGGACCGGCCGAGCCGACGCCGGCGACCGGGAGCGGACCGGTGGTGCTGGCCCCGGGACAGGGCGCCCTCGTCGCGGCCCGGCCGGACCCCGCCGGCCGCGACCCCGGTACCGGTACCGGCGCCGGCTCGAGCGCGACCCTGTTCCTGGTCACCGACCGCGGGGTCCGGTACCCGCTGGCCGGCCGGCCGGAGCTCGACTCGCTCGGCCTGTCCGGCGCCCCGGTCGCGGAGCTGCCGGTCGAGGTGCTCGACGCGTTGCCGGTGGGGGTCACCCTGGACCGGGCCGCGGCTGCGGCCCCGGCCACCTGACCGTGACCCTCCCGACCCGGCCGGCCACGCCCAGCAGCGGCCGTCGGTCCCCACCGCCCGGCCCTGGGCACCGCCCGGCTCCTCCGACCGGCCGGCTCCTCCGACCGGCCGCCCGTCAGCCCCGCCGAACCAGCAGCGCCGCCCGGCCCGCCACCACCGCCCGGCTCCTCCGACCGGCCGCCCGTCAGCCCCGCCGAACCAGCAGCGCCGCCCGACCGCAAGCACCGCCCGACCGCAAGCACCGCCCGACCTTCAGGAGCGCGACGGCCGCCAGGGGTGATGGGTGTGGGACAACCAGACCAGCTCGGGGTCCAGACCGACGATCAGCCGCTGCCCCTCGGTGCGCGGCTCGTCCAGCTCGGCGAACCAGACGGCGGTGTCGCCCGCGATGACGGTCGGGCGGCCGCCCGGCTCGGTCGCGTCCACCACCACGATCTGGCTGCCCGGGGTGTGGCCGGGCGCCGGCACCAGGCGCACGCCCGGCACCAGCTCCACCTCCCCGTCGACCGGCACGTACTGCACGCCCGGGGGATCCACCCACTCGCGGATCGTGTAATCGGACTCGTGGCGGGCGTCGTCCAGCTCGCGCCGTTGCACGTGGATGGGACGGCCGGGGAACAGGTGGTTGCCGCCGCAGTGGTCGAAGTGCAGGTGGGTGTTGACCACCAGATCGATGCCGGTGGGGTCGACCCCGCCGGCGGAGTCGGTCCAGGGCAGCGGCCGGGGATCCATGTCGGCCACCAGCGGGTGGACCTCCTTGAGCCCGGTGTCGACCAGGATCCGGCCACCGGGGTGGTCGATGAGATGGACGTAGACCGGCATGCGCTCGCCCTCGACGCCCAGGTCGGCGACCAGCACCGGGGTGACGGTGGCGGTCATCGGACACCCACCGCGAGGTCGCCCGCGCGATCCGGAGCGACGTCCGGGGCGGGGTCGAGCGTGCCGGGCAGGCCGAAGTGGCCAAAGACCGTCCGGTCGAACGTGACAATCTCGGTGACCAGCCCGTCGCGCACCCGCAGCACGTCGATCGCCAGGGGCGCGTAGGCCGTGTCGCCCGGCCCGCGGACGTAGGCCGCGACCGCCGGCTGGCCGTTGGCCCGGGTGACCAGGCAGCGCAACCGGCCGAACGACTCCGATCCGAACCCGCCGTCGACCCACCCCTGAACGACCTCGTCCCGGCCGGCCCACACGCCCGGTTCGGGCGGCATGGAGAAGCGCACCTCTCGATGCAGCAACGCGGTCAGCCCGGCGACATCGAGCCGTTCGCTGTACTGGACGTACCGGTCGACCAGCTCCCGCTCGGCCGGCGACACCGGGCCGGAGGCCGGCCAGGCGTCACGCTCGGCGGGCAGGTGGGTGCGCAGCCCGCCCCGCGCCCGCTGCAGGGCGGAGTTCACCGCGGCCGGCGTCGTCTCCAGCAGGTCGGCCGTCTCCCGGGCGGAGCAGCCCAGCACGTCCCGCAGCACCAGCACGGCCCTGGGCAGCGGCGCCAGGTGCTGGATGGCGGCGATGAAGGCCAGCTCGACCGTCTCCCGGGCCAGCGCCACGTTCTCCGGCCCCTCCCGCCGGTCCGGCAGCTGGTCCAGCAGCTCGTCGGGGTAGGGCTGCAGCCACGGGATCTCACCGTCCGCGACCGCCGGCCGGGGCCGCTTGTCGAGCGCGTCCAGGCAGGCGTTCGTGGCGATCCGGTACAGCCAAGCCCGGACGGTCGATCGGCCGGCGTAGGTCTCGCGCCGGCGCCAGGCGCGCAGGAACGACTCCTGGACCAGGTCCTGCGCCTCCTCGAACGAGCCGAGCATCCGGTAGCAGTGCACGTGCAACTCGCGGCGATGGGGCTCGACGCGGGCCCCGAAGCCCTGCTCGTCCAGCGGCCGGAGTTCGTCGGTCATGGGATTCATGACGGGTGAGACGGCTGCGCGGCCGAAAACTCATCACCGGGTCCGAAACACCGCGACCGACGCAACCGGGCCGACCGGCGACGTCCACCGGACGGTTCCATCCCGGAGGACCCGCCGAGCACCATCCCGACCGCCCGGGTCGAACGCCTCTGGGCCCGGCACGGTGGGTCGGAGAACGATCCGGACGGGTCGGGTCCGGGTGGAGAGGTCGCCGGTCATGAAGGCGTGTGCGGGTCATCGGGTTCTCGTCGGATGTCTCGCGCTGATCCTGCTGGCCGGCTGCGCATCGGCGCCCGGGACCGCGGTGCCCGCCCCGACGGGCCCGCCGGCGACCGTGTCGTCGGCGCCCCCGACGACCGGCTCGACCGCGCCCCCGCCCACGGGACGGACACCGGCATCGACACCCCCGCAGACACCGACACCGACACCCGAATCGAGCCCGGGATCGGCCGCCGCGCCCGTCCCCGGTGGTGCGACGACGCCTGGTTCCCAGGCCCCCCCGGCGACCGGCGGCGCCGCCGGGGCCCTGCTCCCCTTCTTCGCCGCCGTCAGCGACATCGACGCCCGGCTGCAGACCGCGGCCGCCGCGGTGAACGCGGGCATCGGCGAGCAGGAGGTCACCATCGACCGGTCGACCGTCGACCTGGTCGAGGCGGCCGCCCCGTGGCCCGCGGCCGACGCCGTCCCGGCCGGCCTCGACCCGGCCACCGAGCAGGCGGTCCTGCTCGTCTACAGCGACCTGGTCTCCCGGTACGGCTCGCTCAACGGCGACGACTGCCTGCAGGTGGGCACGGTGCCGCGCGAGTCGCTCGGCCCCGACTGCTTCCTCCGGGGTCACGACGCGAAGGTCCGACTGCCCGACGACATCGATGCCGCCCAGGCCGCGGCCGCGGCGTCCGGCATCACCCCGGCGGACCCGGACTCGGCGGCCGCGGCCGAGGTCCGGCTCCGTCTGATGTACATCAATAAGGCCAATCTCGGGTGCGGGACGACCGGCGGGTTCCGCGCGACCGCACCCCTACCGGTCGTCTGGGCGAGCGAGCCGTCCAGCGATCCCGCGCTGCCGCCCACCGACGGGACCGTCGGCGGCATCCGGTTCCGGGCCGAGTACGACCCGTCCGCCGGCTGGATCGTGGACCTGCTGGCCTGCTGATCGGCCGGCGGTCCCGGTCGACACGGCTCCCGGCCCGGGAGGAGAGCCCGGGAGGGCCGCCGGGGCGCGTCACCGGCCGGTCCCGGGCCACCGAAGCCGGCGGGCGGCGGCCGGGCGGGCGGCGGCGACCGATGAGTCAGCGGTCCGGCTCCGGTCAGCCCCGGCATGACCGCGACCTACACCTTCGACATCTTCAGCAGCCTGGACGGCACGGCCTCGTACGGGCCGCCCGGCGACTGGGGCGGGTACTGGGGCAAGCAGGGCTCGGAGTTCCTCGCCCACCGGAAAGCCGCCTACGCCGGCGAGCAGCGGATGCTGTTCGGCGCGACCACCTTCCGGCAGTTCATGGCGATGCTGCCGCAGCTGGACCCGGGTGCGCGCGATGCCTGGTTCGACCGGATGCTCGCCTGCCCGGCCACCGTCGTCTCGTCGACCGGGCCGGCGACCGCCGGCTGGCCGGACGCGACCGTGGTCTCCGGGGACGCGGTGGAGATCGTGCGCCGGATGAAGGAGGAGTCGGACGTGCCCATCCGCTCGCACGGCAGCCTGCGGCTCAACCGGGCCCTGATGAGCGCCGGTCTGGTCGACCGGATCCAGCTCACCGTCTTCCCGGTCATCGCCGGCCGGACGGGCGACGAACCGATCTTCGCCGGCGGCGACGACTTCGACCTCGACCTGCTGGAGACCCGCACCCTGGACGGACGCACCCAGGAGCTGAACTACCGGCCCACGCTGCGGACCTGGCCCGCGGGCTGATCCGGTTCGACGGGCGGCCGGATGGCGGCCCGAGCCGGGCCGGCGAGCCGTCCGGGACCCCCGGGGCGCTCCCGCATCCCGGCCGAGGCCGCCGCGGCGAGCTCACCCGCCCGGGGCGGCGGTGATCGGCCGCGCGGCCGCGCCGGCAGGATAGCGTTCCGCCCATGGCTTCCGACGGCAGTGCGCCGCGCGAGACGGGCGCCGCGGGGTCGCCCGACACCCCGGCGACCACCCCCGCGCCCCCGACTCCGCCCGCCCCGGCCGCACCGCCGGCGACCACGCCGACACCACGTTCGAGCGCGGTACCGGACCCCGGCACCGCCGCAGCATCGGCGGCGACGCCGACCTCGGCCGGGGCACCCGAACCCGAACCAGCACCGGCACCGGCACCGGCACCGGCACCGGCGACCAAGCCCGCGGCGTCGACCAAGCCCGCACCCGGCCCCAAGCCCGGCGCCGCGACCGCGACGGCGACGGCGACGGCAACGGCAACGGCAACGGCAACGGCAACGGCGACCAAGGTCGCCCCCGCCCCGGCCGGCCCACCGGCCGAACCGCGCCCCACCCCGACCTGGTTGCGCCTGCTCAAGCGGCTGCCGTTCACCACCGCGTACGTCGTGATCACGCTGACGTTGGCGATCGTCCTGGGCACGCTGTGGACCTCGATCGAGGACAAGTCGTTCTACGACGACGTCGCGTTCGGCCTGCCAGCCTTCCAGGACGGGCGCTGGCTGACCCTGGTCTGGGGCATGTTCTTCGCCCTCGACCCGTTCTTCTACGTCTACGTCGCCGGCGCGTTCGCGATCATCACCGGCTTCTCGGAATGGCGCCTGGGCACCGCCCGGACCGTCGTGCTGTGCGTGCTGTACCAGTGGGGGGCGGTTCTGATGACCGCCCTGTTCTTCCTGATCTTCCGGGGTTCGGGCTGGGAGTGGGTGCAGCAGCGGGCGACCGAGACCGACGTCGGGTTCTCGGCCGGCATGCTCGCCGTGGCCAGCGTCGCCAGCGCGACCGTGCGCCCGCCGTGGCGGCTGCGGATGCGGCTGGCCATCCTGGGCTACGTCCTGTTCTCGGTGCTGTTCGTCGGGCAGATGGCCGACGCCGAACACTTCGTCGCCGTCGCGCTGAGCATGCCGTTCTCCACCCGCCTGGCCGGCCCGCACGCGATGCGGGCCCGCGCGCTGCCCACCCGGCACGAGCTGCGCCTGCTGGCCGCGATCGGCGTGCTCGTCATCACCGTGCTGACCCTGCTGGCCAACTTCCTGCCCGACCGGCTCACCCCGTTCGGCCCGACCGACGACACCCCCGAGACCTGGTGGGTGCTCATCATCGAGGTGGCGCTGTTCCTGCTGGTCGCCAACGGTCTGCGGCGCGGGTACCGCTGGGCCTGGTGGGTCACCGTCGTCCTGTGCAGCCTGATCGTGGTGTTCGCCGCGCTGGTCGCGCTGATCGCCCTGCTGCTCACCCTGGACCCCGACGCCGTCGACCTGGACATCGACAACGGGCTGCCGCAGTTCTTCGCCCAGTCGCTGCTCTACCTGGTCTACCTAATCCTGCTCATCGGCGGCCGGGGCGCGTTCCGGGTGCCGCGGCGCAGCAAGCGGCGGCTGGCCTCCGGCACCTCGCACGCCGACACCGCCAAGGACCTGCTGCGCCGTTGGGGCGGCGACACGATCTCCTGGATGACCACGTGGCCGGAGAACCGGCACATGATCACCGCCGACGGGCAGGGTTACATCGCGTTCCGCAAGCACGCCGGCGTCGCGGTGGCGCTCGGCGACCCGGTGGGTCCGCCCGGGTCCACGGCGGCGATCCTCGACGACTTCGTCGCCATGTGCGACAAGGCCGCCCTGGTCCCCTACATCTTCAGCTGCGGTCGGGACACGGTGGCGGCCACCACCGCGCTGGGCTGGTCCAGCGCCCAGGTGGCCGAGGACAACCTGATCGACCTGCCGACCCTGGAGTTCAAGGGCAAGAAGTGGCAGGACGTGCGCACCGCCCTGAACAAGGCACCCAAGGAGGGCGTCACGTTCCGGATGGTGACGCTGGCCGACGAGCCGTGGTCGATGGTGCGCCAGGTCGAGGAGCTCTCGCAGCAGTGGCTGGGCGACAAGGAGCTGCCCGAGATGGGTTTCACCCTGGGCGGCGTGACCGAGGCGCTGGACCGGGAGGTCAAGGTCGGCCTGGCCGTCGGCGCGGACGGCAAGCTGCACGGCGTGACGTCGTGGATGCCGGTCTACGGGCCCGAGGGTCACGTCCGGGGCTGGACGCTGGATCTGATGCGGCGGGCCGACGGCTCGTTCCGGGCGACCATGGAGTTCCTCATCGCGTCCTCGTGCCAGTGGTTCAAGGCCGACGGCGCCGACTTCATCTCGCTGTCCGGGGCCCCGCTGGCCCGGTCGGCGGGCGACGCCGCCGGCGAGACGGCCGTGGAAAAGTTCCTGGACACCCTCGGCGAGCAGTTGGAGCCGGTGTACGGGTTCCGCTCGCTGCACGCGTTCAAGGGCAAGTTCCAGCCCCGCTTCGAGCCGATGTACATGACGTTCCGCGACGAGGGCGACCTGCCCCGGATCGGCATCGCGATCACCCGGGCCTACCTGCCGACCGCGGGGCTGCGGGACATGATCTCCGTCGTCAAGCAGTGATCCACCCCGGTTCGCTGATCATTCCCGGGCCGAAACGGCGCTCCGGCGCCCGCCGGCCCGGCTTTGATCAGCGAGGGCCGGGGACGGCACGGGGACGCTGAGCGCGGCCGGCGGCCGCTCCGGGTGCGGTTGCAGATCGACCCGGCGGGTGCCGCAGGCCGGGCAGATCACGTACCGCAGCCGGCCGATGGAGGTCCGGTGGGCGGACTCCGTCGTCCACGCGTGCTCGTGGACCCGCGTCCGGCCCGGGTCGGGGGTGGTCATCACGTCGTCGTTCACGGTCATGTCATCACGATGCTGTAATGGTCTTATGCATCTCAACCCTTACGGCGAGTACGCGGTGCTGCGCGCGGCCTCGCTGGCCAACGACTGGCCGGCCGACCGGGCGGGGATCGTCGCCCGGACCCGGGAACGGGGCATGACCATGGACTTCCGGGTCGAGCCGGACGACCACCGGCGAACCCGGCGGGTCCTGGACGGGTGGCTGGCCGTGGTCGACGCCGCCGACCCGCCCCGGCGGGCCGAGCTGCTGAACGCGCAGATGGCCGCGGTCGCCGCCTACCCGCGGCTGACCGACCACGACGGCGAGGGCTGGCACCTGCACTACCGCGACGACGGCCGGCCGCTGCCCGACGTGCTGGCCGCGGTCATCAGCGTCGGCACCGCCCTGCACCTGACCACCCGGGGCATGCACCGGCTCGGCCGCTGCGCGGCCGGCCAGGACGCCGGCGCTCCCTGCACCGCCGTGGTCGTCGACGTCACCCGCAACGGGCGGCAGCGCTACTGCTCGGTGCGCTGCGCCAACCGGGCGGCGGTGCGGCGGCACCGGTCGCGCGCGGCCCTGGTCGACGCGCGCGGCTGACGCGACCAGCCGGTCGGTGGCCGATCAGTGGCCGGTCAGGGGCCGGTCAGGGGCCGGTCAGTGGCCGGTCAGGGCTCCCGGCGGCGCAACGACGCCAGGGACAGCCGCGCCCGCCACCGGCGCCAGAACCCCAGGCCGCCCAGCAGTTCGGCGTTGCGGTCGTCGACCTCGCGCCAGTACCGCCGCGCCCGGTCGTCGTCGATCGGGGTCGGCGAGAACTGCGCCGCGTCGGCCGCCGGGGCCAGCCAGTCCAGTTGCAGGACACCGGCGCCGGCGAGGTCCCGGGCGACCTCGGACCGGGTGTGCCAGGCCACCGGCCGGTAGCCGGCGTCGGTGGCCGTGTCCACCAGTTCCTGCCAGCCGCCCGTGATCCGGTCGGCCGGCCGGGGGGCCGCCAGCCGCCGACGGCGGCGCCGGGCCTTCACCGCCAGGATCGCGACGATCGGCGCGGCCAGCAGCGCGAGCACGAGCAGGGTCCACCCGGCCATCGCCAGCAGCAGGGCCGGCATGAACGTCTCGCCCGCGGACGGGGTCGAGGGCGACGAGTCCTGCGGTCGCTGGTCGGCCGATTCGTTGTCGACCACGTCCGGCGGCACCTGGGGCAGGGCCGGCGGCACCTCAACGGACACCTCGCGCCGCTCGGTCTGGGCGCGGTCCTGCTGGTCGGTGACCGGCTTGTCCACGGGCGGGGTCGGGTCGAAGGGCACCCAGCCGAACCCCTCGAACGGCACCTCCACCCACGCGGTCAGGTCCTGACCACGCAGTTCCGTCGCGCCGCCGGCCCCGGTCCCGGCCGCACCCGACCCCGTGCCCGTCCCCGTCCCCGTCCCCGTCCCCGGCGCGAACCCGACCACCACCCGGGCGGGGATCCCGATCGAGCGGACCATCACGGCCATCAGCGCCGCGTACTGCTCCTGGTCGCCGATCATCGGCCCGGCCCCGACCATCGCGGCGAGCCGATCCAGCCCGTGCCCGGCCGGCGAGGTCGGCTCACCGGCGGTGCCGTGGCTGATGAAGCCGTCCGCGACCAGGCCGGCCCGGATGGCCTCGACCTGCTCCGCGGGCGTCGTGGCGCCGGCCACGTATCGCTCGGTGGCGGCCCGCAGCACGTCGGGCACCGCCGGGCCGGGCGGCTGGGCGACGGCCACCGGCCGGGCCGCGGCCAGCGCGGCGGCCGACGGCATCGCCGCCACCCCGGCCACCACCCGGTACCCGTCGCCGGCCTGCCAGCCGCCCGGCACCAGACCGGTCGTCGCCGCGGCCGAGTAACGCAGGTCGGCGGCCAGGTCGCCGGCCCGGTCACCGGTGAAGTCGAGCCCGACGATCGGGCCGGGCAGCGGCAGGAACGGGCCTCGGTAACCGGCCACCTGCACCGTGACCGGCACCGGGGCGGTCGACGGCGGGGCCGGCCGCTGCGGCCCGATGCGGACGAACGGGCCCTCGGACTCGCTCATCCGGAACTGCCGGCCGTCGTAGTCGTCGAGGGCGGCTAACCGCAGCCGGGCACCGGCCGGCAACCCCTGCACGAGAAGTTGGACCTCGTCGGCCCGGCCCTTGGTCCAGGTGCGGAACAGCGACAGCGGGCTGTCGACGACGGCCGGATCGATCGGGGCCTGGACGACCGCGCGCAACGCCGCCCGATCGCCGCCGCCGGCCGGTCCGCTGAGCCCGACCACCGCGGTCACGCCGGCCGCGACGGCCAGGATCGTGCCGGCGATCAGCGCCCGGCGCAGG